>NZ_JBFBDY010000255.1:0-9053 GCF_040683475.1 Kitasatospora sp. NPDC093558
GTCGAAGGTCCGGTAGGAGTAGCGGTCGGCGATGACGTCGTCGACGCTGTCGGCGGGCTTGCCCTCGTCGACGTCCGGCAGGCCGCTGGCCCGGCGGGGCGGCTCCTACCTGGTCATCGGCCAGTACACGGACGCCGGCGACACCCTGCTCAACCCGCACCAGATCGTCTACCGGCAGCTGGACGTCGTCGGCTCGTGGGCGTTCACCGGTGCCCACCTCGTCGAGTACGTCAACCTGCTGCCCGCCCTGGCCGCCCGCTTCGACCTCGCCTCCCTGGTCACGCCGTACCCGCTGGCCGACCACGGGGCCGCACTGGCGTCGGTGGCGGACGGCAGCGCACTGAAGGCCGTCCTGACGGCCTGAGCCGCCGGAGCGCCCCGTCCCCGCTCCACCCGACCGGAGCGGGGCGGCGGGGGCGTTGCGCACCGTCGTTGCCGGCTGGCGCGACCCCACTCGGCTGCCCGTGTGCCTCGTCGGCCCGCACGGCCTACCAGCTCATGCCCCACCCCGCGGCCCGGCGCAGCCGCCACCGCAACCCGCCCGACCCGCCCGACCCGCCTGACCCGCCACACCCGCCATACCCGCCCGACCCGCCCGACCTGCCACACCCGCCCGACCCGCCCGACCCGCCCGACCTGCCTGACCTGCCACGAGGGGAATCGAGTTCATATGCGTACGGACGAGGGGACGACCCGGGACCGCATTGCGGCCGACGAACCCGTGGCCATCATCGGCATGTCCTGCCGGCTGCCCGGCGCGGACTCCCCCGACGACTTCTGGCGCCTGCTCAGCGGCGGCCGTTCCGCGATCACCCAGGACGCCCGGACCGGCCGGTGGCGCGGTGCCGTCGAGGGCACGGACGCCTTCGACGCCGCGTTCTTCGGCATCCCCGCGCGCGAGGCCGCCGCCATGGACCCGCAGCAGCGGCTTGCGCTGGAGCTGGCCTGGTCGGCCCTGGAGGACGCCGGCGTGGTGCCCGCGCGGCTGCGCGAGGCCCATGTGGGCGTCTTCGCCGGTGCGATCGCCGACGACTACGCGACCCTCGTCCGCAAGGCCGGTCCGGCCGCCGCCTCCGGTTTCACCGTCACCGGTCTCAACCGGGGCATCATCGCCAACCGCGTCTCGTACCTGCTGGGCCTGCGCGGTCCGAGCCTCACCGTCGACTCCGCCCAGTCGTCGTCCCTGGTCGCCGTCCAGCTCGCCTGCGAGAGCCTGCGGCGCGGGGAGAGTTCGCTCGCGCTGGCGTTCGGCGTGAGCCTGATCCTCGCGGACGAGAGCAGCCGCGGCATGGAGCAGATGGGCGCGATCTCCCCGGACGGCCGCTGCTTCGTGTTCGACGCCCGCGCGAACGGCTACGTCCGCGGCGAGGGCGGCGCGACCGTCGTGCTCAAGCCGCTCGGCGCCGCCCTGGCCGACGGCGACCGGATCCACGCCGTGATCCGCGGTGGCGCGGTCAACAACGACGGCGGCGGGGCGAGCCTCACCTCGCCGAGCGCCGCCGCGCAGGAGGAGCTGCTGCGCGCCGCGCTGCGCAGCGCGGGGGTCGCCCCGCACGAGCTCGGCTACGTCGAGCTGCACGGCACCGGCACCCCGGTGGGCGACCCGGTGGAGGCGGCGGCGCTCGGTGCCGTCGTCGGGGCGGGCCGGGCGGCGGAGCGCGCGCTGCCGGTCGGCTCGGCGAAGACCAACGTCGGTCACCTTGAGGGTGCTTCGGGCATCGTCGGCCTGGTGAAGACCGCCCTGTGCCTGGCCCACGGACAGCTCCCGGCGACGCTCGACCACGACACCCCGAACCCGGCGATCCCGCTCGACGAGCTGGGGCTGCGGGTGCAGACGGACCTGCGGGAGTGGACGTCCCCGGACGGCGCTCCGCTGCTGGCCGGCGTCTCGTCCTTCGGCATGGGCGGCACCAACACGCACGTGGTCCTGGAGCAGGCCCCGCCGGTCGAGCGCGCCGAGGCCGCCGACATCGCGGGCCCCGCCGCCTTCGCCCTGTCGGCCCGGACGCCCGCCGCGCTGCGGCGCCAGGGCGAGCGGCTGCTCCGGCACCTGGAGCTGCACCCCGAGCTGCGGACGTCCGAGGTGAGCCGCGCGCTCGCGACCACGCGGACGGTCTTCGAGCACCGGGCGGTGGTGATCGGCGCGGACCGTGACGAACTGGCCTCCGGCCTGCGAGCGTTGGCGGCGGGCGAGCCCGCGAACTCGGTCGTTTCCGGCACCGCCGAGGCCTCCGACGTGGTGTTCGTCTTCCCCGGCCAGGGCACGCAGTGGGCCGGCATGGGACGCGAACTCCTCGCTACCTCAACGGTGTTCCGCACCGCCATCGAGGAAATCGGCGCTGTGATGGCCCAGTTCACCGACTGGTCGCTCGTGGACGTCCTCAACGACGCTCCCGGCGCACCGTCGCTGGAGCGCGCGGACGTCGTCCAGCCCGCCTCCTTCGCGATGATGGTCGCCCTGGCACGAGTCTGGGAGTCGTACGGCGTCAAGCCGGCCGCCGTCATCGGCCACTCCCAAGGCGAGATCGCCGCCGCCCACATCGCCGGCGCCCTCACCCTCACCGACGCCTGCCGCGTCAGCGCCCTGCGCAGCCGGATCATCGCCGAACAGCTGTCCGGCCACGGCGCCATGGCCCACGCTTCCCTGCCCGCTTCGAGCGTCCAGGAACACCTCGCCCCCTGGGCCGGCCGCCTCGACGTCGCCGCCCTCAACGGCCCCACCTCCACCGTCATCAGCGGCGAACCCGCCGCCATGGACGAATTCCTTTCCCACCTCGTCGACTTGGGCCACCGCGCCCGTCTCATCCCGGTCGACTACGCCAGCCACTCCCACCACGTCGAGACCATCCACGCCCAACTCCTCGACGCCATCGGCGAGATCACCCCCACTGCCCCCCGCATCCCGATCCACTCCACCCTGCTCTCGCGCCGTCTGACCGAACTCGACGCCCTGGACGCCGAATACTGGTTCCAGAACCTCCGCAACCCGGTCCTGTTCCACGACACGATCGCCGGCCTCGCCGCCGACGGGCACACCCACTACATCGAGGTCAGCCCGCACCCCGTCCTCGCCAACGCGATCCAGGACACCCACGAGGCCGCGACCGGTGAGCCCCCCGTCCTCACCACCGGCACCCTGCGCCGCGACGACGGCGACCTCGTCCGCCTCCTCACCAGCGTCGCCACCGCCCACACCGCCGGGACCACCGTCACCTGGCCGACCGTCCCGGCCTCCGACGTGCGGCTCCCCACCTACCCGTTCGAGCGGACGAGGCACTGGCTGCCCGGGCTCGACAACGCCGTCTCCGCCCCCGACGTGCCCGTCGTCGAGGCGCCGTCCGACGAAATCGGCGCTCCCGAGCCCGTCCTCCCCCTGCTCGCCGAGCTCGCGCCGCTCACCCCCGCCGAGCGCGGGCGGCGCCTGCTGCGCCTGGTGCGGACGAGCGCGGCGGTCGTCCTCGGGCGGCCGGGCCCGGAGGCCGTCCAGGCCGGCGAGACGTTCAAGAACCAGGGCATCGAGTCGATCACCGCCGTCGAGCTGCGCGACCTGCTACGCGAGGCGACCGGCCTGCGCCTGCCGAGCACCGTCGTCTACGAGCACCCGACGCCGACCGAGCTCGCCGACCACCTGGTCGCGTCGCTCGGTGAACTCCCCGTCGCTGCCGAGGCTTTGGTGACGCCCACCCCTGCGGAAGCACCGGTCGACGACGACGCGATCGCGATCGTCGGCATGGCCTGCCACTACCCCGGCGGCGTCGCGGGCCCGGACGACCTGTGGCAGCTCGTCGCCTCGGGCACCGACGCCGTCGGCGGCTTCCCCACCGACCGCGGCTGGCAGCTGGACGGCCTCTACGCGCCGGAGCCCGGCACCCCCGGCCGCACGTACGTCGGCGAGGGCGGATTCCTGCACGGCGCGGGCGAGTTCGACGCCGAGTTCTTCGGCATCTCGCCGCGCGAGGCCGTCGCGATGGACCCGCAGCAGCGGCTCCTCCTGGAGACGGCGTGGGAGTCGCTGGAGCACGCGGGCATCGACCCGACCAGCCTCCGCGCGGGCGACACCGGCGTGTTCGTCGGCGCCATGGCCCCCGAGTACGGCCCGCGCCTCCACGAGAACGCCCAGGGCGCCGAGGGCTACCTGCTCACCGGCAGCACGGTCAGCGTCGCGTCCGGCCGGATCGCGTACGCGCTGGGTCTGGAGGGTCCGGCCGTCACGATCGACACCGCGTGCTCGTCCTCGCTGGTCGCCCTGCACCTGGCCGGACAGTCTCTGCGCGCCGGGGAGTGCTCGCTGGCGCTCGCGGGCGGCGCGGCCGTGATGTCGTCGCCCGGCATGTTCGTCGAGTTCAGCCAGCAGCGCGGCCTCGCGCCCGACGGCCGGTGCAAGGCGTTCTCGGAGGACGCGGACGGCACCGCGTGGGGCGAGGGCGTCGGCATGGTCGTCCTGGAGCGCCTCTCGGACGCCGTGCGCAACGGCCACCGGGTGCTCGCGGTCGTCCGCGGCTCGGCGATCAACCAGGACGGCGCCAGCAACGGCCTGACGGCCCCCAGCGGCCCGGCCCAGGAGCGGGTGATCCGCCAGGCGCTCGCGTCCGGCGCGCTGACCCCGCAGGACGTCGACGCGGTCGAGGCGCACGGCACGGGCACCAAGCTCGGCGACCCGATCGAGGCCCGCGCCCTGCTCGCCACCTACGGCCAGGGCCGGCCGGCGGACCGGCCGCTGTGGCTCGGCTCGCTCAAGTCCAACATCGGGCACACCCAGGCCGCGGCCGGCGTGGGCGGCGTCATCAAGATGGTGATGGCCCTGCAGGCGGGCGTCCTGCCCAAGTCCCTGCACGTCAACGAGCCCAGCTCGCACGTGGATTGGACGGCCGGGGCGGTCTCGCTGCTGACCGAGCAGCTGCCGTGGCCGGAGACCGGGCGCCCGCGCCGCGCCGCCGTGTCGTCCTTCGGGATCAGCGGCACCAACGCGCACGTGGTGCTGGAGCAGGCCCCGGCCGTAGCGCCCGTCGCAGCGGTCGCCGCCCCGGACGGCCCGTTCGCGTGGCCGCTGTCGGGCCGCGGCGAGGCGGCGCTGCGCGAACAGGCCCAGCGGCTCCTGGCGTTCGACTCCGCCAACCCGGGCGTTCCGGTGCACCGCATCGGTGCGGCGCTGACGTCCGGCCGTGCGGCGCTCAGCCACCGGGCGGTGGTGATCGGTGCGGATCGTGACGAACTCGCTTCCGGCCTGCGGGCGTTGGCGGCGGGTGAGCCCGCGAACTCGGTTGTTTCCGGCACCGCCGAGAACGACGCGGCCGATGTCGTCTTCGTCTTCCCCGGCCAGGGCACGCAGTGGGCGGGCATGGGACGTGAACTCCTCGCCACGTCGCCGGTGTTCCGCGCAGCGATCGGGGAAATCGGCGCTGTGATGGCCGAGTTCACCGACTGGTCGCTCGTGGACGTCCTCAACGATGCTCCCGGTGCGCCCTCGCTGGAGCGCGCGGACGTCGTCCAGCCCGCCTCCTTCGCGATGATGGTCGCCCTGGCGCGGGTCTGGGAGTCGTACGGGGTGAAGCCGGCGGCCGTCGTCGGCCACTCCCAGGGCGAGATCGCCGCCGCCCACATCGCCGGCGCCCTCACCCTCACCGACGCCTGCCGCGTCAGTGCCCTGCGCAGCCGGATCATCGCCCAACAGCTGTCCGGGCACGGCGCCATGGCCCACGCTTCACTGCCCGCTTCGAGCGTCCAGGAGCAGCTGGGACCGTGGGCCGGCCGCCTCGACGTCGCCGCCCTCAACGGCCCCACCTCCACCGTCATCAGCGGCGAACCCGCCGCCATGGACGAATTCCTTTCCCACCTCGTCGACTTGGGCCACCGCGCACGGCTGATCCCCGTCAACTACGCCAGCCACTCCCACCACGTCGAGACCATCCACGCCCAACTCCTCGACGCCCTGGGCCCGATCGCCCCCTCTGCTCCCCGCATCCCCTTCCACTCCACCCTGCTCGCTCGCCGTCTTTCCACGTCCGACGTCCTCGACGCGCAGTACTGGTACGACAACCTCCGCAATCCCGTCCTCTTCCACGACACCATCAGCCGGCTCGCCGCCGACGGACACACCCACTACATCGAGATCAGCCCGCACCCCGTCCTCACCAACGCGATCCACGACACCCACGAGGGCGCGACGGGCGAGGCCCCGGCGCTCACCACCGGCACTCTCCGCCGTGACGAGGGCGGTCTCGCGCGCCTCCTCACCAGCGTCGCCACCGCGCACACGGCCGGTACCGCCATCACCTGGCCGTCGGCCTCCGCCACGGGCGTGCAGTTGCCCACCTACGCGTTCCAGCACCGGCGTTACTGGCTGGAGCCCGCCCGCCCGGCGGCGTCCGCCGACGACCTCGGCCTGGACCGCACCGAGCACCCGTTCCTCGCCGCCTGCCTGGAGCCGGCCGACGGCGGCCCGACGGTCTTCACCGGCCGCGTCTCGCCGCGCACCCACCCCTGGCTCGCCGACCACGGCGTCCTGGACAGCGTCCTGCTGCCCGGCACCGGCTTCGTCGACCTGGTCCTCCACGCGGGCGCCCGCCTCGGCTTCCCCGACCTGGACGAACTCGTGCTCCAGGCGCCCCTCGTCCTCACCGAGGACACCACCGTCCGCCTCCAGGTCGTGGTGGCCGAACCCGACGCCACGGGCCGCCGCCCGGTGACGGTCCACTCGCGCAGCGAGGGCACGGACACCTGGACGCGGCACGGCGCCGGCCTCCTGGCCCCCGGCCGCGCAGTGCCATCGCCCCTCGGCGAGTGGCCGCCCGCGGCAGCCGAGCCGATCGACGTCACCGGCCTGTACGAGCGGCTACTGGCCCGCGGCTACGCGTACGGCCCGGCGTTCCAGGGCCTACAGGCGGCGTGGCGGGTCGAGGGCGAGGTGTACGCGGAGGTCGCACTGCCCGAGGGTCTGGAGGCGCAGGACTTCGGCCTGCACCCGGCGGCGCTCGACGCCGCGCTCCACGCGATCAGCCTGCTCGACGACGGGGACGGGCCGCTGCTGCTGCCGTTCTCGTGGAACGGCGTGCGCCTGCACACCCACGGCGCCTCGCAGTTGCGGGTGCGGGTGACGCGCAGCGGGCAGGACGCGGTCTCGCTGGCCGTCTTCGACGGCGCGGGAGCGGCCGTGGCGTCCGTGGAGTCGTTGGCGATGCGGCCGGTGGACCCGATGCGGCTGACGGGGGCTGGCGACTCGCTGTTCGGCGTCCGGTGGACCCCGGTGCCGCTGGCCGCTGCGGCTCGCGGTTCGCAGACCGTCCTCGGCGAACTGCCGGGCCTGTCCGGGTACGCCGACATCGCCGCGTTGATTTCGGCTCTCGACAAGGGAGTTGCCACACCTGACATCGTCTACCGCCCGGTCCTCGGGGGCACCGCCGACCCGGCGACGGCCTCCCACGAGGTGACCCAGGCCCTGCTGCGCGACATCCAGGCCTGGCTGGCCGAGGAGCGCCTGACGGGCTCCCAGCTCGTCGTGGTGACACGGGGAGCCGTGGCCACCGACCAGGACACGGACGTGCCGTCCCTGGCCGAGTCGACGGCGTGGGGCCTGGTGCGCAGCGTCCAGACCGAACACCCGCGCCGGGTGGTGCTGATGGACGTCGACAAGTGGTCCGCCCCGCTCGCGCGCGCCGTCGCGACGGCCGTCGACCTCGCCGAACCGCAACTCGCCCTGCGCGGCGAGGTGGCGTACGCGCCACGCCTGACCCCGGTGAGCGCGCAGGTCCCGTCCCGGCGCCCGATGGACGGCACCGTCCTGATCACCGGCGGCACGGGGACGCTGGGCGCGATGCTCGCGCGGCACCTGGTGACGCAGCACGGCGTGCGGCACCTGCTGCTGACGAGCCGCCAGGGTCTCTCTGCACCCGGCGCTTCGACCCTGGTCGCCGAACTCGCCGACCTGGGCGCCTCGGTGACCGTCGCAGCGTGCGACGCCGCCGACCGCGAGTCCCTGTCTTCTGCGCTGGCCGGCATCTCCCCCTCCACCCCCCTCACCACCGTGATCCACGCGGCGGGCCTGCTGGACGACGCGACGGTAGAGGCCCTGACGCCCGAGCAGGTGGACCGCGTCCTGCGCCCCAAGACGGACGCGGCCTGGAACCTGCACGAGCTCACGCGGGACCACGACCTCAGCGCCTTCGTCCTCTTCTCCTCGGTGGCCGGAACGCTGGGCCTCGGCGGCCAGGCGAACTATGCGGCGGCGAACGTCTTCCTGGACGCCCTGGCGCAGCGCCGCCACGCCCTCGGCCTGCCGGCGGTGTCGCTGGCGTGGGGCCTGTGGGAACAGGCGAGCGGCATGACGGGCGCATTGTCTGAGGCCGACCACTCCCGAATGGCCAGGTCGGGCGTTGCCCCGCTCCCGTCCGCAGAGGGCCTGGCCCTGTTCGACGCGGCGCTGGAGGCGGAGGAGCCGCTGCTGGTCCCGGTGGCGCTGGAGACGACGTCCGTCCGCGAACGAGCGGCGGCGGATCCGGGCTCACTGCCGCCGATGCTGCGGGGAGTCGTGCGCGTGCCCACGCGCCGGGCGACCGCTGAGCCCTCGGCCCCCGAAGCGAAGCCGGCGAGCTTCATGGACCAACTCGCCTCCCTCGACGAGGAAACCCGCCTGGAAACCGTCCTCAACCTGGTCCGCCAGTGCGCAGCGGCGGTCCTGGGCCACTCGACGGTCGACACGGTCCCGGCGGACCGGATCTTCATGAAGATCGGCTTCGACTCCCTGACGTCCGTGGAGCTCCGAAACCGCCTGAACGCCGAGACGGGCCTGCGCCTGCCGACGACGGTCCTGTTCGACTGCCCGACCCCGAGGGCCGTGGCCGAACGCATCCTGGCCCCCCTGGCCGAGCAGGCTGCACCGGAACCCGCCGCAGAAGAGGCCGTCCTCGCCGAAATCGAGACGGCCGACGACGACGAGATGTTCGCCTTCATCGAGGAGGAACTCGGCATCCTCTAACACCCCCTGATCCGGCCGGCCCCGCCCCCACCCCTGAGGGGACGGGGCCGGCCCCTTCAACGGCCGCGGCGCAGGAAGTCGG
>NZ_JBFBDY010000256.1:0-8974 GCF_040683475.1 Kitasatospora sp. NPDC093558
GATCAGGAGCCGGACTGCGGCCGGAGGACGACGTCCTGGTAGTGGCCGAGCGAGATCGCCGCGAAGTTGTGCAGGCTGTCGGTGCCCTCGGCGAAGTAGCCGTTGTGGCCGGCCGCGCGGGCCGAGGAGATCTCCTCGGCGCCGAAGCCCGAGGACGTCGGGTCGGCGCCGTGGCCGAGGCCGCCGACCTCCAGGTACGGGACGTTGCCGATCCAGTCGCTGGGGTTGCGGGTGGCCCACACGTGCACGCCGGTGCCGAGCTCGCCGGTGCTCTGCACGCCCATGCCGGGGCTGCCGAACACCATCATGTCGGTGACGCCGGAGGTGTCGGACGGCGAGACCGCGGCGCGCGGGATCTCGGGCGCGGCGTCGCCGCAGACCACGGAGCCGTACGAGTGGCAGAGCAGGGACGGCGGCGCGTCCGGGCGGGTGGTCTCCTTGAGCCCGGCGAGCAGGCGCTGCAGCCGGGGCGCGCCGATGTCGGCGAGACGGGAGGTGACGGCGTCCGGGCCGAGGCCGGAGGGGGTGACGTAGCCGGTCCAGGCGATCACCGCGGTGCGGGTCTTCGGGGCCTGGCGGTGCTCCTCGGCGTACAGGGCGCGGGCCATGCCGGCGGGGGAGCGCAGCGGGTCGGCGGCCTGGTCGAAGTGGCCGAGGTCGGCGTCCGAGCCGGGCACCAGGACGGAGACCCGCTCGGCGTCGGCGAGGTCGCCCCACACCTCGGTGACCAGGCCGCGGCCGCGCGGGTCGAAGGCGAGGACCTGGCGGTCGGGGGCGAGCAGGTGCTCGACGTCGTTGGCGCGGGAGACGGCCAGCGCGCGGGCGTCGGAGTCGAGCTTGGGGTCGTTCGCGCGGGCGCGGGCGGCGTCGCGCTCCTCGGCGAGGGCGATCCGGTTGGCGCGGTAGCGCAGGTCGAGCGGGGCGCCGTCGAAGTTGCCGACGACCAGCGGGTACTGCTTGATCAGCCGGTCGAGCTCGGTGGGGGCCAGCGAGGCGAAGAACTCGGCGGCGGCGGCCGGGGTGGTGGTGGCCGGGTCGGGCAGGCCGCGGCCGAAGGAGTGGTCCTGGACCCAGGCGGCGCTGCCGGCCGGGGGCGTGCTGATCGCCAGCTGCTCGGTGGAGGCGGCGGCCGCGGCGGCCGAGGCGCCGGCGTCGGCGAGGACCGCGAAACCCGCGAACGCCCCGATCAGCACACGCTTCCAGCGTCGACGGTTGCGCACCGCACCAACTCCCTTGGGCCCGTCACCATGTCCTGGGCGGGGCCCGAGGGGTGCGTCAGACTGCGAACTTCCCTGCGCAAGCCTAGAGGTCACAGGAGGGTGACGGACACGCCCAAACTGTGGGATGGATCACATGAACCGTGGGTGTCCGGTTCGCGTCTTCCTGTCGCTGCGGATGCCGCTCCGCTCGGCGCGTCAGCGCTCCCGCGCGTCGAATTCCCTGACCAGCTTCTTGGGTGCGGTGCGCCGCCAGGCCTCGGTGACCAGGTCGCGGAGCTCGTCGGGATCGACGAGGTCCAGCCGGACGCTCACCCAGCCGTGCCGGCCGACGTACGGGGCCGACGAGAACACCTCGGGCTCTGCGGCCAGGAGTTCGGCCTGGTCCTCGGGGCTCGCCTTGACGGTGACGCGCTCGCCCTCGGGGGAGCCCATCGCGAAGATCCTGGCCCGCACGCGCAGCGTCTCGATCTCCCACGTCGGCTCCTGCGCGGCCTCGGGGAGCGCCAGGGCCATCGCGCGGAACTCGTCGAACGTCACCATGGCCGCAGGTTAGAGCACACCGCCGACAGCGCGCCCCCGGCGTGCGCTGCGGGGGCGCGCTGTCGGCCGGCCCGACGGGTCACACCACGCCCAGCGCGTACGCGGTGAACAGCGCCGCCCCGGCCCCGGCCGCGGCCTTCCACGGGCGGGAGAGGGCCGTCCACGGCGCGTCGAACCGCCGGGCGAACCAGCCGATCGCCACCAGCGCGCCCGCGAACAGCGGGAGCAGCGCGAGCCGGGCGGCCACCCAGGCGAGGGAGTCCGGGGCGGTGGTCAGCCCGGGGACGGTGCCGAGGCCGGCGGCGCCGGGCAGCGCGACGGCGAGCATCGCGCTCTGGTGCCAGCAGAAGACCGTCATCGCCGACAGGTTGACCACGACCACCGGCAGCCACAGCAGCGGACGGCGGCTCAGCAGCCGGCCCAGGCGCTCCCGCAGCAGGACGGCGGCGCCGCACTGCGCCGCCGCCAGGGCGAGCACCAGCAGGGACGGCGGGTGCGAGTTGGTCCGCGCGACGCCGGGCACGCCGACCATGCTCGCCGGGTAGTGGAAGACCAGCAGCAGCGCGGCGAACAGCGCGGCACCGCCGGCCAGCAGCACCCGCGCGGCCCGGCGGCCGAGCCGGCCCCGCGCCCACAGCACGCCCAGCTGGTAGCCGAACAGCCAGCCCGGCAGGATGTTGACCAGCCCGACCCAGGACGGCACCGCGTCCGCCCACGGCCCGTACCGCAGCGCGTCCACCACGGCGACGACGGCCACCAGGAGCCCCGCCGACCAGACGCCGAGCCGGCGGGCGGCGGCCAGGCAGGCCGCGGTGAGCGCGGTCACCCCCAGGTAGACGGCGATGTACCAGAGCGGCTGCACCACCAGCGTCGCGCCGGTGCGGACGGTGCCGGCCGGGACGCCGAGCCGCGGCAGCACCGGGATCAGCACCGCCCACACCGCCGTCACCCCGAGCACCGGGCGCAGCAGCCGGACCGTCCTGGCGCGCAGCCAGCCGCCGTACGTCACCCCCTTGGCGCGGGCCCGGTCCAGCGAGCGGACCGAGGAGTAGCCGCCGACCAGGAAGAACACCCCGAGCAGCTGCAGCACCCAGCTGACCGGGGCGAACGAGCCGAGGGAGGAGAGCGGGCTGGCGTTGTGCAGGGTGCCGTCGGGGTCGCGGGTGAAGCCGCCGAGCATCCAGTGCCCGAGCGGGACGGCGACCAGGGCGAGGGCGCGCAGGCCGTCGAGGGCGCGGTCGCGTTGGGCGGGGGTGCGGGCGTCGACCTCGCGGGCGGCGCGGCGCAGGGCGGTGAGCGGGTGGGCCACGGCGGTGCTCCTTCTCGTGAGGGAGGGCTAGCGGCCCTGGGCGAGGGCGGCGTAGGCGGTGAGCGAGGCGGTGCCGGGGGCGAAGTAGCCGGTGTGGCCGTGCGAGCCGGTCGACGGCAGGGGGCGGGCGCCGAAGTCCGGGCCGGTCGGGTCGGCACCGTGGCCGAGGCCGAACAGCGAGACGTTGGGCACCCGGCCGATCCAGTCGGAGCCGTTGCGGGCGGTGGCCCAGAGCGGGACGCGCGGGTCGAGGTCGGCGGCGGAAGCCACGCCCATGCCGGGCGAGCCGAGCACCACCACGGCGGAGGCCTGCGCGGGGCCGGGGCGGGCCAGGCCGCAGACGACCGAGCCGTAGCTGTGGCAGAAGACGGTGGCCGGGGCCTCGGGGCGGGTGCTCGCGGCGAGTCCGTCGAGCAGCCGGGTCAGCCGGGCGGCGCCGGCGCCGGCCAGGTCCTCGGTGGCGGCGTCCAGGCCGACCCTGACCGGGGTGGTGTAGCCGGCCCAGGCGATCACGGCGGTGGTCCGGCCGGTGGCCTCGTACAGCGACCTGGCCATGCCGGCGGGGGTGCCGTACGGGTCCGCGGCGCGGTCGAAGCTCAGCAGGTCGATGTCGGAGCCGGGGACGACGACGGCGGTGCGGCGGGCGGCGGCGAGGTCGCCGAAGACCTCGGCGACCTGGCCGCGGCCGCGCGGGTCGAAGGCGAGGACCTGGCGTCCGCCGTCGAGCAGGGTGCGGTAGCGCTCGGCGCGGGTGCGGGCGGCGGCCTGGTCCTGTGGGGTGAGGGCCGGGTCGGCGGCGCGGGCGGCCTCCCGGTCGCGTTCCTCGGCGAGGGCCAGGGTGTTGGCGTGGTACCGGAGTTGGACGGGGGTGCCGTCCAGGTTGCCGACCACGAGCGGGTGGCGGACGGCGAGCGCTTCGCGTTGGGCCGGCGTCAACCGGTTGAAGAACGCGGCGACTTCGGCCGGGGTGGTGGCGGCCGGGTCGGGCAGCCGGAGGCCGAGCGCGGTGTCGGCCGTCCAGGCGGCGCTGCCCGGCGGCGGGCCGGTGACGGCCTGCTGGGTGTCGGCGGCCCAGCCGCCCGCGCCGAGCACCGCCGCGAGGGCCACCGCGGCGGCGGCGATCGCACGCCTCGCCCGAAACTTTCCCATCGTCCCTTGCTCCCTTGTCCGTTGCTCACTGGCGACGAAGAGGAAGGTAGGAACGGGAAGGCCCCGCGGACGTCACACCGCGGGGCCAAGTCCAGGGGGCTACCTGGGTATTAGCTGCTACTCACCTGCGGTCACCAGCCCCGACTCGTAGGCGAGGACGACCGCCTGGGCGCGGTCGCGCAGGTCGAGCTTGGCGAGGATGCGTCCGATGTGCGTCTTGACCGTCTGTTCGGCCAGCACCAGGCGGCCGGCGATCTCCTGGTTGGACAGGCCGCGGGCGATCAGCTCCAGCACCTCGGTCTCGCGCGGGGTCAGGCCGCCCAGCCGCAGCTTGGGGTCCCGGCGCCGGGCCGGGCGGGTGCGGGCGAAGTCCTCGATCAGCCGGCGCGTCACCGAGGGCGCGAGCAGCGCCTCGCCGGCGGCCACGACCCGGACGGCGGCGATCAGGTCGGCCGGCGGGGCGTCCTTCAGCAGGAAGCCGCTCGCCCCGGCGCGCAGCGCCTCGTACACGTAGTCGTCCACGTCGAAGGTGGTCAGCATCAGCACCTTGGGCCGGTGTGTACCCGGCACCGCGGGGTCGAGCAGCCGGCGGGCCGCCTCCAGGCCGTCCATGCCGGGCATCCGGACGTCCATCAGGACGACGTCCGGGTGGGTGCGGCCGCTGACCTCCAGGGCCTGTGCGCCGTCCGCCGCGTCCCCCACCACGTCGATGTCGCTCTGGGCGTTCAGCAGGGCGGCGAAGCCGGCCCGCACCATGGCCTGGTCGTCGACGATGATCACGCGGATGGTCATGCGGGTGTCTCCCGGGCGGGGTCGAGGGGCAGGACGGCGGCCACCTTGAAGCCGCCGTCCGGCAGCGGGCCGGTGTCCAGCCTGCCATCGACGAGCCGGACGCGTTCGCGCATTCCGACCAGCCCCTGCCCGGTGCCCTCGGCCGAGGCCTCCAGCGACTCGCCGCGCTCGGGCGGCGGCGCGTTGACCACGGTGACCAGCAGCGCCGGACCGTCGGCCGTGAGCGACACCCAGGTCCGCGCCCCGGGCGCGTGCCGGACGACGTTGGCGAGGGCCTCCTGGACGATCCGGTACGCGGAGAGGGCGACGGCCTGCGGCACCCGCTGCGCCAGCCCCGGGTCCACCGTCAGCTCGGCCGGCACCCCGGCCCGGCCCACCGTCTCGACCAGCTGGCCGAGTTGCTCCACACCCGGCTGCGGTGCCTTCTCGGCCGCGGTCTCCTCGCTGCGCAACACGCCCAGCAGGCGCCGCATTTCGGCGAGCGACTCGCGTGCGGTGCCGGCGATCGCGGTGAACTCCTCGGCGGCCTCCTCCGGGACGCCGCCGATCCGGTACGGCGCGCTGGCGGCCTGCACGGCGATCACCGACATGTGGTGCGCCACCACGTCGTGCAGCTCGCGGGCGATCCGGGCGCGCTCCTCCAGCAGGGTGCGGCGCTCGCGCTCGGCCTCGCTGATGTGCTCCTGCTCGGTGAGCAGCCGACGGGCCTCGGCGCGTTCGCGCAGGGCGCCGCCGAGGACGAGGACCGCGCCGCTGAGGGCGATCGCGAGCAGGCTGTTGTCCCCGCCCCAGTCGCGCACCGCGCCGAGCACGGAGAACACGAGGCTCACGGCGGTGGTGGCCAGCCACACCGCGACCAGGGTGCGGCGCGCCTCGCGCAGGGCGAGCGGCAGCATCAGCAGCAGGTACCCGACCAGGTTGGTCGCGGGCCAGGGGAAGACCGGCGCGGTCTTGGTGGCCGTGGTGAGCACGACCGCGGACGTCAGGACGTCCGTCAGCCCGATCATCCACCAGGCGGGCAGCGGCCGGGCGGGCGCGAGGAGCAGCGGCGCGGTCTGCGCGACGGCGAGGGCCGCCGCGAGGCCGGTGTCGATGCCGTAGTCGTTGGCCAGCACGTTGATCGAGCTGGGCAGGAGCGCGGAGATCGCGGCCAGCGCGAGGACGTACGGGAGGTAGCGCAGCCATGGCCTGCGCGCCTGGGCGAGGAGCGGCGTGTGGTTGCTGGACGGGCTCAGCAGCGCCGTGAACAGCGTGCGGGGGGACAGTCCGCGGGGCTTGCCGGTGGACGGGGCGATCATCCGGCCAGCGTAGGTGCGGGCGGTGCGGGCGGCGTCGGACCGGGGGGCCGGATTTCGTCTAGTACCCCGGTATGACATCGGTGCGACGCCGGTAGGGCGCCGGGTTCTACGAGCGCCAGTGGCCGGCCAGGGCGGGGCCGAGCTGGTCGAAGTGGCGCTCGATGACGGCGATCATGCCTTCCGGGCCGGCCGGTTCCTGGTCGGCGGTCCAGGACAGGTGGGCGGCGCGCAGCACGCTGCCGAAGACGGCGGCGAGGACGGTGGGGCGCAGGTCCCGGGTGGGGTCGAGCCCCTCGCGCTCGGCGATCACCTCGACCACGACCCGTTCCTGCTCGGTGACCCGGCGCAGGTGGGCGGCGAGCAGGGTGGGCGTCTCCTCGATCATCCGCATGAGTTCGAGGGCGCTGTGGATGGAGCCGAGTCCGGTCCGCTCGGCGCTGCCGAGGTCGCGCCAGGCCTTGACGATCGAGGCGCGCAGGGCCTGGAGCGGGGTCTCGGCGGCGGGGCGGTGGCGCAGGCACTCGATGAAGTAGTCCTCGGCGTCGGCCATGACGGCGAGCGCGACCTCGTCCTTGTTGGCGAAGTAGCGGAAGAAGGTGCGCTGGGAGACGTCGACGGCGGTGGCGATCTCGTCGACCGTCGTCTGCGCGAAGCCCTGGCTGAGGAAGAGCACGTGCGCGGCCTGGACGAGGGCGTCGCGGGTCTGCTGCTTCTTGCGCTCGCGCAGTCCGGGCACCCGCCCCAGGGGGGTGATCGGCGCGGGGCCGGTCGGGGCGTCGGGGTGGGGGGCGTGAGCGGCCATGGCGGGGCCTTCCGGGCGCGGGTGCGGTCGGGGTGGGAGGACAACCTTAGCGGCCTGACAAATGGCAGTACTGGCCAGAAGTCAGCCTTTGCCTAATGTCAGTGGCTGACATAATCTGCCGGAAGTGGCGCCCGTCGGGCCGGGCAGCTCGTGGGGACGGGTGGGCCGGGGCGCCACGACCACGTCCGTCCGGTTTCGTTCGTGTACTCGCCCGTGGAGGGCCCCAGATGAGCCAGTCCGTCGTCAACAACGCCAAGGCGGACGACCCGCCGCAGCGCCCGGCACCGCCGGGAGGCGGGATCAAGGGCCACCCGTGGCTGACCCTGCTGACCGTCGCGGTCGGCGTCATGATGGTCGCCCTCGACGGCACGATCGTCGCGATCGCCAACCCGGTCATCCAGGAGAAGCTGAAGGCCGCGCCGTCCGAGATCCAGTGGGTGACGAGCGGCTACCTGCTCGCGCTCGCGGTCTTCCTGATCACCGCCGGCAAGATCGGCGACCGCTTCGGGCACAAGACCACGTTCCTCGTCGGCGCCGTCGGCTTCGCCGCCACCTCGGCCGCGATCGGCTTCGCCGGGAACATCCAGACCGTGATCGCCTTCCGCGTCCTGCAGGGCCTGTTCGGCGCGCTGCTCCAGCCGGCCGCGCTCGGCCTGCTGCGCGGGGCGTTCCCGGCCGAGAAGCTCAACATGGCGATCGGCATCTGGGGCGGCGTGATCGGCGCCTCCACCGCGGCCGGCCCGATCGTCGGCGGCCTGCTGGTCGAGCACGTCAGCTGGGAGTCGGTGTTCTTCATCAACATCCCGGTCGGCCTGCTGGCGCTCGTCCTCGGCCTGCTGGTGCTGCGGGACGTCCGTGCCGAGAACGCCGCCAAGTCCTTCGACGTGCCGGGCATCGCGCTGCTGTCGGTGGCGATGTTCGCCCTCGTCTTCGGCATCATCAAGGCCCCCGAGTGGGGCTGGGGCGACGCGTCCACGCTGCTGCTGCTCGGCGGAGCCGTCGTGCTGATGGTGCTGTTCGCGCTCTGGCAGGGCAAGGCGAAGGAACCGCTGATCCCGCTCGGCCTGTTCCGGTCGGTGCCGCTGTCGGCGGGCACGCTGCTGATGGTGCTGATGGCCTTCGCGTTCTTCGGCGCGATCTTCTTCGTCACCTTCTACCTGCAGAACGTGCACGGGATGACGCCGGTCCAGGCGGGCGTCCACCTGCTGCCGATGACCGGCATGATGATCGTCGGCTCGCCGATCGCCGGCATCGCGATCGGCAAGCTCGGCCCGCGCGTCCCGATCGTGGCCGGCATGCTGATCACCACCACCGCGATGTTTGGCATGTCCACCCTGGACACCGGCTCCGGCACCGGCGTGATGTCGCTGTGGTTCGTCCTGATGGGCCTCGGCATCAGCCCGGTCATGGTCGGCGCCACCGAGGTGATCGTCGGCAACGCCCCGCTGGAGCTGTCCGGCGTGGCCGGCGGCCTCCAGCAGGCCGCGATGCAGGTCGGCGGCAGCCTCGGCACCGCGGTGCTGGGCGCGCTGATGGCCGCCAAGGTCGGGGACGTGCTGCCCGGCAACTGGGCCAAGGCCGGCCTGCCGCCGGTCGAGGGCCCGCAGGCCGAGGGCCTCAAGCAGGCCGCCCAGCTCGGCATCGCCCCGCCGGCCCCGCCCGGCACCCCGCAGCAGGTCGTGGACGGCATGGCCGGCGCGGTCCACCAGTCCTTCGTGAGCGGCATGTCGCTCGCCTTCGCGGTGGCCGCGGTGGTGGCCTTCGGCGCCGCCCTGCTCGGCCTGCTCACCCGCCGCGGTGCGGGCGGCGCGGGCCCGGCCGTGCACATCTGATCGATCGTGCGCCCGCGCGAACGGCCCCGGAC
>NZ_JBFBDY010000257.1:0-8958 GCF_040683475.1 Kitasatospora sp. NPDC093558
CCGGTCCCACTCGTCCTTGCTCAGATCTCCCCGCCCCATGACCAGTACAACGAACCGATCATGCGACGGTCACAAGATCCGCCGTACAGAACCTAACCCGCCCAGCAAGAAGCCCCTGCCCGGCTGGGCAGGGGCTTCCGGCAACTCGGAGCTTCAGACCTCGCCGAACTCGCCGGAGCGGACGGCGGTCACGAAGGCGGACCAGGCCTCGGCAGGGAAGGCCAGCGCGGGGCCCTGGGGGTCCTTGGAGTCACGAACGGGAACATAGTGAACAGAGTTGGCCGCGACCTCGATGCACTCGCCGCCGTTGCTGCTGTAACTGGACTTGAACCATTCGAGGGGCGCCATAGTTGCCTCCACAGCTCGCGATTCGACGCCAACAAGCATCGGACTGCGGCGGCCGGGCAGCAAGAAGCCCCTACCCAACTAGGCAGGGGCTCCCGGCAACGCGGGGCTTCAGACCTCGCCGAACTCGCCAGCCTGGACGGCAGCGACGAAAGCGGACCAGGCCTCGGCGGGGAAAGCCAGCGCGGGCCCCTCGGGGTCCTTGGAGTCACGGACCGGGATGGCGCCATGGAGGCCACGGGCCACCTCAACGCAATTTCCCGCCTGGGCGCTGTAGCTACTCGTATGCCACATGACATTGCATAGGTCATCCATGCTCAAAACCCTTCCGCACTTCTCGAATGAACTCGATGCTCTCCGCCCGGGACAACGCCTCAACCTGGAGATAATCGTACTCGCGGGTCAACGCGGCCAGCGTCTCCGGATCACGGTCGAGGAAGCCGCGTTGCTCCGTTTCGCCGTATCCCACGATGGACCCGTTCGGCATGGTCAGCAACGTCAGCGGAAGCGCGAACGGTCGGGCCGCTCCGAGGGAGAACGGGCTGACCTGAAGCAGGATCCGCGGTTGAGCTGCGAGAGCTTCCAGGTACTGCAGTTGCTCAACCATGACAGCGCGATCGCCCATGGTCCGCCGCAGCGCTCCTTCATCAATGACCGCGTGAACATGGGGCGCTGGATCGCGAGTTAGGACACGCTGTCTGCGTTTACGCAGTTCGGTCCGCTCATCGGCCTGCTGTTGCGTCGCGAACCCGCGAAGCACGGGCGCTTCCTGGTGAACGTCGATGTACGCAGGGGTTTGGAACAAGCTCGGAACGATGTTGACCTCGAACAACCGGATGAGCACGGCCTTCGATTCGCAGCGCACGTACTCGTCGAACCCCTCGAACAAGGTGCGCTGGCCTGTGCCGTCCCACTCCCGGAGGAACTGCTCCCCGGAGCCGAACACCCTGTCAAGTCGAGTAACAAACGGTTGACTTGGTTTCCTTCGACCGCATTCGATGGCCGAGATGTACGACGATGTGCAGCCAAGCAGCTCCGCCAGGTGCTCCTGCGTCCAGCCGCGCTGCTCCCGTGACGTGCGAAGCAGCACTCCGAACTCCGCATCGGGCGAGGACTCGGGGTCAAGTTCCTTTTTGTTCACGGCGATTCATCCCACCAAACGAACTGCGCTGGACAAGTTGAACTGCTCCAGAGCGTAGAGGACATTAGGCACTCCCGGTAGTCATCGCACTACGGATCGGAGTCCCCCTGATGAACAAGAGCACCCCCATGTCCGAAGTCCCCCTCCCCCACGAGGTGGTGATCGATCGCGGCCACCTCAGTGACGGCCGGCCGCGCGAGGGGGTCTTCATGGAGCAGTGCGGCGGCATCATGTACCTCCGCCCGATCGGCGGCGGCGTCGAGTGGACCACGCGGGCCGACCAGGTCAGCGTCCTCAGTCCCCGCCAGATCGCCCCCGGCTCCGGCGCCCGCTCCCACCGGCGCCTGCTCAACGACGAGCCGGTGTGAATCCGGGCGATCTTCTCCTCGCCGGCCTCCACCTAAGTTCCCTCGCCGTCGGCGGATTTGCCGCCGCAGAGCACCTCCGACGTCACATTCCCCCGCCCCAACCCCCAACCCCAGGAGCAGAGTTGAACGATCACCTCATGCGCAAGCCGCCCGCCCGACGCCTCGGCCAGCAAGCCTTCGTCCTCCGAGAGGACCCCGACGGGGAAGGCGAACTCCACGTCCTCCTCGTCGACCCCGTCTACCGCGACGGCTACACCCTCCCCGGCGGCAGCGCCGAAGCCGACGAGCTCCCCCACCTCGCCGCTCGCCGCCACCTGGAGTCCGAAACCGGCCTCACCCTCCCCCTCCGCACGATCCTCACGGTCGATTACGTCCCCCGCGACAACTACCCGGAAGGCCTCAACCTCGTCTACGCGGGCGGCGTCGCAACCCCCAGGCAGGCCAAGGCCGTGAGCGCGCACCGCCCGCCGCAGAACATCCGCGCCCTGCACTGGATCCCCCGCCACCTGCTCGACACCGTGATGCCCCCCGACCAGGCCCTCCGCGTCCACGACGCCTGGGACGCCTGGGAACACGGCGCCGGCCGCCCCCTCCTCCTGCAGGGCATCCCCGTCCCGGTCCGCTGACCAAACACCATCGACATCACGGGGGAACCTCCGTTCGGCCCCCAAGTCCACAACCGCTGGGAGAATTTGGTCCTGCTCGGATCCGTACCTTCGAAGGGTCGTCATAGAAGTCGACCGATCGACAATCAGGGGGGTTCTCCGCCGCCCAGACTCCCATCCTCGGTGCCGGCCGCCGAGCGCTGCGGCGCCCTCCTGCTCTTTCTCGGCCTGACCACCCGAGGCAACCTCATCGCCTGGTCCTGACACCCCCGGAGGACTCCGGCGGCAACGCCGGGCTGGCTGGCCTGCGCCTGGGCCGCCCAGCGCCACGGCATCAAGGCCACCGTCTTCCTGCCGACCACCGCCCCGGCCGTCAAGGTCGCCAAGCTCCACAAGTTCGGCGCCGACGTCCGCCAGGTCGGCAAGGAGTACGCCGAGGCCGCCGCCACTGCCGCCGAGTTCGCCGCCACCACCGGCGCCCTGGCCTCCCATGCCTACGACAACCCGTACATCGCCGCCGGCGCCGGGACCCTGCTCTCCGAGATCCACGACCAGATCCCCGGCCTCGATACCGTCATCGCCGCCGTGGGCGGCGGCGGCCTGTTCGCGGGCACCGCCATGACCGCCCATGCCCTCGGCGTGCGGGTCGTCGCCGTCGAGCCGGAGAACTGCCGCACCCTCAACGCCGCGATCACGGCCGGCGAGGTCGTGGACGTCGAAGTCGACTCCGTCGCCGCCGACTCCCTCGGCGCCCGCCGCGCGAGCGAGACGGCCCTGCACTGGGCCCAGCGCGCCCAGGCCCGCTCCGTCCTCGTCACCGACGACGCGATCCGCGAGGCCCGTGCACTGCTGTGGGACCACCGGCACCTGGCCGTCGAGCACGGCGCCGCCACCGCCCTCGCGGCGCTGACCTCCGGCGCCTACAAGCCCGGCGACGGCGAGCGCATCGCCGTGGTGCTGTGCGGGGCGAACACCGACCCGTCGGACCTCGTCACCACCTGATGCCCCCCGGGTAGCCGCCGTCCGTGACGGACAGCTTGGGTGGCGGCCACCGGCCCAAGACTTCCGGGCAGCCTCAGCGTCCCGGCAGCGGGTGGCCTCGCGCGGCCTGCCGGGGGTGTCGGTGGCTGCCAGTAGTGTCGGCACGTTACGGGCAGGGGGTGTTGTGCCCGAGGCGTCGCATACCGCAGGAGACTGGCTGTGATTCTTGAGATTCGTACGTACCGGCTGAAGCCCGGCACCGGCGAGGAGTTCGTCCGGGTGATGCGGGAGGAGTCGGTGCCGTTGCTGGAGAACGCCGGTATCCGGGTAGTGGACTGCGGGGCTTCTCTGGTGGCCGAGGACGGTCATGAGGAGGCGTACCTGATCCGCGCGTTCGCCTCGTTGGAGGCACACCGAGATCAGGAGGCTGCGTTCTACGGCAGCGACGCATGGCGCCGCGGCCCCCGGGAAGCCATAGTGTCCCGAATCGACAGCTACCACACCATCGTTCTCGATGTGCCGGACGAGGCTGCTGAGGCCTTCCGGGGCAAGTGACATGCGTCCGTGACCCGGTCCGGGGCCGACCGGCCCGGCCTGATGCACGACCAGACCTGGGGGTCACATGGGCTCCCTCCCGGCGTCCTAGGTGATCCCTTCCCGTCCTGGCCGGGGCTCGTCGCGGGAGCCGCCTCGTGGTCGGCGCCTTCTGCGTGGAGTCAGGCGACGCGGAGGATGGTCTTGCCGTGGGTGGCGCCCTCGGCGAGGCGTTGCACGGCGATGGCCACGTCCGTCAGGTCGTACTCGGCGGTAATGTCCACGCGCACCTGGCCGTCGGCGACGAGGCCCAGTGCGCGGCGGGCACTGTCGGCGAGGCGCTCGGGGTGGGTCCGGCCGAGCAGGTTGCTGTTGTAGGTCACGAGCGATTTGCCGTGCATGAGCAGGTCGTTGGTGTTGGCCAGCACAGGTTCGTAAGTACTGAGGTTGCCGTACGCCACCAGTCGGCCGTGCGCGGCAAGCCGCTCGAGGCCGGCGTGGCGGGTCAAGCCGCCGACCGGGTCGAGGATCACGTCGATCTTCTCGTCGCCGAGCGTGGTCGGGAAGTTCTCACGCAGGAGGAGCTGGTCATAGCCGAACTGGGCGGCGTAGTCGGCCCGGCTGTCATTGCCGACCACGCCGACGATCCGGCCGGCCCCGGCCAGTCGGGCGAACTGGGCGGCGAGCGTGCCGACTCCGCCTGCGGCTGCGTGGATCAGCACGCTCTCGCCGGGCTGCACGCGCGCGGCGGTGTTGATCAGGTCGTATGCGGTCGGTGCGCCCCAGCCGAGACCTGCGGCCGTCCGTAGCGGCATGTCGCCGATGCCCAACGTGAGCGCGGCGGGTGCCAGGGCCACCTCGGCACAGGCTCCCGCCGTGATCAGCGCGGTGACGGGCTCACCGACACGGCTCGTGTCGACGCCCTCGCCGACTGCGGCGATGTGCCCGGACGCCTCGAAGCCCGGGACAAAGGGACGCGGCACGGGGAAGTGGCCGTCCCGGACCATGGTGTCGCCCCACTGGATCCCCGCGTAGGCCACCCGGATCGCCACCTGGCCGGGGCCAGGGGCGGGCTCGTCGAGTTCGGCGACCCGGTAGTGGTCATCAGCGTCGAGAACCACAGCCTTCATAGTTACAGCCCCCTGTGTTGACTCAGTATCCTTACAGTTGAGAACAGTAGGTATGTAAGGTTCCTGAGTCAACCCATGAACCTGTTAATTGAGTGGGAGCGTGTAGTGGAAGCCCCGATCGAGAACGACCTCTGCACCCGGATCAGGCGGTCGGAGCAGGCGCTGATGGCGCACCACGAGGCAGTGCTGCGCGCCTACGGACTGACCATGACGCAGTACACCGTGCTGATGATCCTCTCTCGCGAAGGCGGCATGTCCGGCGCCCAACTGGCCCGCTCCTGCGGGGTGACGCAGCAGAGCATGAGCAGTGTGCTGACCAACATGGAGGCCAAGGAACTCATCCGTCGCGAGACGTCCCCGGTGCACGCCAAGGTGCAGATCGCCACCCTCACCGATGAGGGCCAGGCACTGCTGGACCGCGCCTACCGGGAGGTGGTCATCCTTGAGCGCGCGCTCACCGACGCGTTCACGCCCTCCGAACACGCCTCACTCTGCGAACTTCTGGAACGCGCCACCACCGTCCTGATCCAGCAGACGCGCCGCGCGGTAGCCCCGCCCGCCGGCTGATCGCCTCTGAACTCGACCGCGACGCCTTCCGCCAGGGCCTCGCCCCGGCTCAGCTGCACGGCGATAGCCTCGGCATCGCCCTGGGCGACGTGCGAGAGATGGTCATCGATTACCTGGCCGGCCTCGACCTGGACTGGCTCGCCGACCACATCGCCCCACAGCTGACCGGCGCGTCCTGACCATCTCACCGGAACACTCCGCTCCTCCTGCGCAGGAAGTCGGCGTGATCGACTTCCTGCGCACAGTGCGGGCTGTCGCCGTGAACACCGCGAGTGGAACGCACTGGAGCCGGGCCAGCGCAATGCTCGCCGGCCGGCCCGTTTTCTCATCGGCAACGGAACAACGCGAACAGGAACAGGAAGCTGGGCTGGCGGGCTCAGTCCCCGAACCTCTGCGTAGGAAGTCGGTCATGCCGACTTCCTACGCAGAACGGAACGGACACGGCACTGTCGCCGCTTCGGCTCGGCCGTAGCGGCGACGGCTAGAAACCATGCCTCGCCGACTCCCCAAGTGCGTAACTCCTCCTTCCGCGCAGGAAGTCGGCTCGGTCGACTTCCTGCGCGCAGCGCGGGCTGTTGGCATGGACGCCGCGAGTGGAGCGAATAGGGGCCGGGCCGGCGCAAGTGCGCTGGCCCGGCCCGATTTTCATCGGCAACGTCGTCGCTTCGGCTTCCGGTGAAGTGACAGAACGTTTCTTCTCCTCCCCGCCCTGCGGCCTCCGGTGCCGCTTCGGCGGGCGCCGAAGCGGCACCGGAACAGCAACAGGAGCGGGAGCAGGGGGGTGGGCAACGGTGGTCAGGGTTGGCTGGTTATGGGGTGGGGGGCTGCATGGTGGGGGTGGACTATGTGGGTTGGGCACATAGGCCCCACGGGCTGGGCTTCCTACGTTGTGGCGACATCCTCGATGCCGGACCGGAAGTGGTGACCCATGGCAGCATCGGTTGAGAACCGCTCACTCCCTCGGGTAGTGGCGGCGAGTCTGATCGGGACCACCATTGAGTGGTACGACTACTTCCTCTACGGCACCGCCGCCGCGCTCGTGTTCGGGAAGGTGTTCTTCCCCAACAGCGATCCGCTGACGGGGACGCTCCTCGCCTTCCTGACGTACGCCATCGGGTTCGCGGCGCGGCCGCTCGGGGCCCTCGTGTTCGGGCACTTCGGGGATCGGGTCGGGCGCAAGCGCCTGCTCGTCGTGAGTCTGCTGCTCATGGGCGGGTCCACCACCCTCATCGGGGTGCTGCCGACATACAAGAGCATCGGCGTCGCCGCGCCCGTGCTGCTGACGGTGCTCCGGCTGGTGCAGGGGTTCGCGCTGGGCGGGGAGTGGGGCGGGGCCGTCCTGTTGGTGTCGGAGCACGGGGACCAGCGGCGGCGCGGCTTCTGGGCCTCGTGGCCGCAGGGCGGCGCGCCCGCCGGGAACCTGCTGGCCGCCGGGGTGCTGTCGCTGATGACGACCGTGCAGTCGGACACCGCGTTCCTCGCGTGGGGGTGGCGGGTGCCGTTCCTGCTGTCGGCGGTGCTGGTCGGGGTCGGCATGTGGATCCGGCTCGCGGTCGACGAATCGCCTTTGTTCCAGGCGGCGTTGGCCGCGCAGAAGGAGCGCAAGACCGTCGAACAGCCGCCGCTCGTCGCCGTCCTGCGGCACCACTGGCGGGAGGTCCTCGTCGCCATGGGCGCCCGCATGGCGGAGAACATCTCGTACTACGTCATGACGACCTTCGTGCTCGCCTACGCCGTCAGCCACGCCCACTTCTCCAAGCAGACCGCGCTCAACGCCGTCCTGATCGGCTCGGCGGTCCAGTTCGCGCTGATCCCGCTGTTCGGCGCGCTGTCGGACCGGGTCGGGCGCAAGCCGGTGTACCTGGTGGGCGCGGTCGGGGTCGGGGTCTGGGCGTTCGTCTTCTTCGGCCTCGTGGACACGAAGTCGTTCCCCGCGCTCGTCGGCGCCGTCACGGTCGGCCTGGTCTTCCACAGCGCGATGTACGCGCCCCAAGCCGCCTTCTTCTCCGAGATGTTCGCCACCCGGATGCGCTACTCGGGCGCCTCGATCGGCGCCCAGTTCTCTTCGGTGGCGGCCGGGGCGCCGGCTCCCCTCATCGCGACCGCCCTCCTCAAGGACTACGGCAGCGCCACCCCGATCTCCATCTACGTCGCGATAGCGGCGGCCCTGACGGTGCTCGCCGTCCTCTGCGCACGGGAGACGAAGGGTCAGGACCTCGCCGACGTCGAGGCGCAGCCGGCCGATACCACCGCCGTCCCCAAGCCCGCCACCGCCTGACGGCCCAGCCGCTACTATCGCGCTCCCGCCCCACTGCCGATTGGCGGCACGCACCATGAACGACCCCCAGACGGCCGGCGCCGCGCCCGCCCTGCGGCGGCTGCTCGACCTGCTCGGATCCGGCGCCGCCACCGAGGACTTCGCCGAGGTGCTGGCCGACGCCCGCCGCCGGGGGGCGCCGGCCGCGGTGCTCCAGGAGATCGACGACGCCACCTGGCAGGCCCTCCGCGTGCACCGCACGCTGCGCCAGCACCGGCGCCGCGAGGCCGAGTTGACGGCGCTGTTCGACACCGCCGGCGACCTCGCGGCGTCCCGCGACCTGGACACCGTGCTGCAGGCGATCGTCCGCCGCGCCCGCCTGTTGCTCGGCACCGACACCGCCTACCTGACCCTCCCGGACGAGGCCGCCGGCGACACGTACATGCGCGTCACCGACGGCTCGGTGTCCGTCCTGTTCCAGACCCTCAGGCTCAGCCTCGGCGACGGCCTCGGCGGCCTGGTCGCGCAGACCGCCCGCCCGTACGCGACCCCCGACTACCGCACCGACGACCGCTTCCACCACACCGGCACCATCGACGCGGGCGTGCTCGACGAGGGCCTCGTCGCGATCATCGGCGTGCCGCTGCTGCTCGGCGGGCAGGTCATCGGCGTCCTCTTCGCCGCCGACCGCTCGCCGCGCGCCTTCTCCCCCGACGAGGTCGCGCTGCTCTGCTCGCTGGCCGCGCACGCCGCGATCGCCCTGGACACCGCCAAGTCGCTGGCCGACACCCGCGCCGCCCTCGCCGAGCTGGGCGCCGCCAACGAGCTCGTCCGTGCCCACTCCGCCGCCGTCCAGCGCGCCGAGCAGGCCCACGACCGGCTCACCGACCTCGTCCTGCGCGGGGCCGAGGTGCCGGACGTCGCCGCCGCCGTCGCAGCCCTGCTGGACGGCGAGATAGCTGTCCTGGACGCCGAGGGCGCGCCGCTGGCCGGCCGCGCCCCCGCCGGCGCCCGGGGGGGCGGGGCGGGC
>NZ_JBFBDY010000258.1:0-8947 GCF_040683475.1 Kitasatospora sp. NPDC093558
CCAGGACGCCCTCGGCGAGCATGGCGCCGGCTCCGTCCCAACCCTCCTCCCCCGGCTGGAACATGAGGACCACGTCACCCTGGAGCCGCTCGCGCCGCGCGGCCAGCAGGTGCGCGGCGCCCGCGAGCATGGCGGTGTGCAGGTCGTGCCCGCAGGCGTGCATGGCGCCGTTGTCGGCGGCGAACGGCACCGGGGCCTTCTCGGCGACGGGCAGGGCGTCCATGTCGCCGCGCAGCAGGACGGTCGGACCCGGGCGGCCGCCGCGCAGCACGGCGGTGACCGAACTCAGCGCGGATCCCAGGCCGATCTCCAGCGGCAGCCCGTCGAGCGCGGCGAGCACCCGCTCCTGGGTGCGCGGCAGATCGAGGCCCACCTCGGGGAGGCGGTGCAGGTCGTGGCGGAGCCGGACCAGGTCCGGGGCGAGCGAGCGCGCGTCGTCGTGCAGGGACACGGGTACCTCCGATCGAAGCCAACGCCGGTGGTGCGGCGGGGAGCATACCCACGGCACGACCGCCCTACGAGCCGTCGGCGGACGGAACGGCCACGCCTCCGGGGCCGGCCACCGGGGGCCGCGCCGTCTGCGATCGCGGCGCCAGGACCCCGGTCGTACGCTGACGAGTGCAACGAGTTGCGCGCCACTGCGCCCGTGACGTCACCCCGCGTGAGGAGACCCCGAGGGGACGGTGAGGCGGATGACGGGGCCGACGGCCGACGGCGGCACGCCCGCAGACCGGGTCGCACGCGTCGCCGGTCTGCTGGAGCGGCGCGTCGCCGCGTACGACCGCGACCGCGACCACCGGGCCGTCTTCGCGTACCTCTACCTCTGCCTGACCAGGGACTTGGAACGCGGCCTGCGTTCCGGCCGCCCGGCCTTCGACGACCCCGGCTGGATCGCCCTGCTCTCCGGCCGGCTCGCCATGACCTACCTGCGGACGCAGGACGCCATCGACACCTGGCTCGCCACCGCCACCGACCGCCCGGCCCACCCACGGCCCGGCGACCTCCCCGACACCGTCCCGCCGCCCTGGCGGGACGTCTACGCCGCCTCCAGCGCCGAACGCTCCTACGTCCTGGAGGAGATCGTCTTCTCCATGGCCGCGCACCTGTCCTACGACCTGCCGCTCACCCTGCTCGCCCTGGCCGGCCCGGGCCCGGCCGACCCGCACGCCCACATCGCCGACTTCGACCGCATGAACGCCCTCCTCGGCTCCAGCGTCGAATCCGTCCAGGACCACGTCGCCGCCCGCTACTGCCGCGGCCTGCTCACCCTCGAACACCTCTGCACGCGCGACGAACGCCTCCTCACCGCCCGCGGCATCGAGGCCTTCCGAGCCGACGCCTGGTTCAACTTCGACCGCCTCTCCGACCCCGTCGCAGCGGCCACCGCCCGCCGCGCCATCCCCCGGATCACCGCCGACATCATCCGGGAATTCCGCGCCCCCGCGGACCCCAACCTCCGCCTCGCCACCCACCTCCTGCGCCTCCTCGTCCCCGCCCGCCGCCAATGGCCCCCACCGGACGGACAGCCGGGCACGGTGCACCGACCAACCCGCTGATCACCGCGCCGCCCCTTTGCTGCAACAGCCGTTGCTCCGGCGGGTCATCAGCCATCGTCCGGCGCCGCGCGTGGTGCGCACCTGAGTACGGACGGCGTATCGGACGGGCTAGCCGGGCTCGCGCACTGCGGCGGGGCTGCCAAAACTGGCGGCGTGTCCTCAACCACCATCACCCCGATCTCCTCACACGAGTTGGACCTCCTCCGCGCGCTGAAGTCCCGCGCCGCGGGCGGCGGGCTGTCGGCCGAAGCCGTGGTCCTGGCACAGGGACGGCTGCAGGTGCCGTCGGGCTGGCCGGCGGGGTTGCCGCGGCGCAGTGACGGCGGGGACTGCTTCCGCAACGCGTGGCGGATCGCGCTGAAGCCGGCCGGGCTGGTGTACGTGGAGGGGTTCGTCCTCGGCGAGGGCGGGGTGGTGACGCGGCGAGCGTGGTGTGCGGACGAGGACGGGCGGGCGCTGGACCCGACCTGGCGGGACGGGCGGGCGCTGGCCTACGTGGGGGTCGGCATGGCCGCGGCGTGGGTCGCGGCGGTCCAGCAACGCACGTGCACGCGGACGCGGTTCCCGGGCGTCCTGGACGCGGCCGTCCAACACACCCGCGACGCCGACCGCGTGTTCACCTACGGGGTCCCCGCCACGGCCCTGATACCACTCGGCCGGGAGCTCCCACCCCGCCCCGAGGATGCGGACCACTGCGACGCCTAGGCTTCTCGGCCAGGCAAAAAGTCCGGTCCCGGGGCGGCTTCGGGGGAGGCCGACCCGGGACCGGGGTCATGAGGTGGTGGGGGTCAGACGCCCACCGGCTGCTTCTCCGTGGGGAGTTCGTCCTCGACGGCGGCCTCACCGGCCGGGGGCTGCTTCTTGAGCGCCAGGGCCAGCAGGCCGCCGAGGATCAGCAGGACGCCGCCGGCGATGCCCGCCGTGCGCAGGCCCTCGACCACGTCCTCTTTGGCGGCGGTGGCGTACGTGCCGGTGAAGGTGGAGTTGGCGACCGCGACCAGGGCCGCGAGGCCGACCGCGCCGCCGACCTGCTGGGCGGTGGAGGCCATGGCGCCGGCGACGCCCTGCTCCTCCGGGGCGACCCCGGAACCGGCGGAGGCGAAGACGGAGACGAAGACCAGGCCGCCGCCGAGGCCCCACAGGACGGAGCCGGGGAGCAGCGCGGGGAACGAGCCGCCGGTGGTCATGACGGCGGCGGTCAGGGCGATGCCGGCGCCGTTGACGGCCATGCCGGTGGCGAGGGTGGCCCGCATGCCGAAGCGCTGCATGAACTTCGGGGCGAGCTGGCCGGCGCCGACCATCGAGACCAGGGTGAGCGGCAGGAAGGCGAGGCCGGCCTGGAGCGGGGTGTAGCCGAGGACGGGCTGGATGTAGGTGGTGAAGACGTAGTAGCCGCCGGACAGGCCGGTCTGGAAGACGAAGACGACGGCCATGGCCACGACGAGCGGACGGTTGCTCAGCAGGCGCAGCGGCATGAGCGGGTCGCGGGTGCGGGCCTCGGTGACGAAGAAGGCGACGAGCAGGGCGGCGCCGAGGACGAGGGCGGTGAGCGGGGTGGTGCTGAGCCAGCCGTCCTCGGGGCCGGTGACGAGGCCGAAGACGACGGCGGAGATGCCGGCGGTGGCGAGCAGGGCACCGGGCAGGTCGAAGCCGCCGCGGCCGTCGGCGGCCGGGTCCGGGCGCAGGACCTTGGGGGCGGGGATGAGGACGGCGAGCGCGAACGGCACGTTGATGAAGAACACCCAGCGCCAGGAGGCGAGGTCGGTGAGCACGCCGCCGAGGAGGGCGCCGGCGGCAAGGCCGAGCGAGCCGGCCATGCCCCAGACGCCGAAGGCCTTGATGCGGGCCTGCCCGTCGAAGGAGGTGGCGATGAGGGCGAGCACGGCGGGGAAGAGGAGGGCGCCGCCGATCCCCTGGACGACGCGGGCGCCGATGAGGAGGCCCTGTCCGGTGGCGATGCCGCCGACCAGGGAGGAGACGGCGTACAGGCTCAGGCCGGCGAGGAAGAGGCGGCGGGCGCCGATGCGGTCGACCGCGCGTCCGCCGAAGAGCAGCAGGCCGCCGAAGGAGACGGCGTAGGCGGAGACGACCCACTGGAGGGACTGGGCGGAGAAGCCCAGCGCCCGGCCGATGTCGGGCAGCGCCACGTACACGATGTTGTAGTCGACGGTGACGATGAACTGCGCGAAGGCGAGGAGGAAAAGGGTGATTCCCGCCCTCCGGGCAGGGGCCGTGGCAGGCATGGTTACTCCCGTTTGGGGACCGTTGGGGACTGTCGAGGACCGTTGGAGACGAAGTCGGCACAGGTTTGGCACGGAAAGCACACGTGCGGAATAAAGCCTGCACCGAACGGTGCTCAGCTTCTTAACGGTGTTTACTCTAGCAGGAGTACGCTCCAAACAAAACGCCGTATAGTTCTGCCACCGACCTGGAGGACAGCAGCATGGATACGAAGCCCACCCGCCGCGCGCGGCTCCGCCAGCAAACGATCAGCGAGATCAAGGAGGCCGCCCTGAAGGCCCTGGCCGAGGCGGGACCGGCGGGCATCACCCTGCGCGGGATCGCCCGCGAGCTGGGGATGACGGCGGCCGCTCTCTACGGCTACTTCGACACCCGCGACCAGCTGATCTCCACGCTCGCGGCGGACGCCTACAACGAGCTGGCCGACTCCCACGAGGCCGCCCTGGCCGCCCTGCCGCACGAGGAGACGGCCCGCCGGGTGCGCGCGGTGTGCGACACCTTCCGCACCTGGTCGGTGAAGAACCCGGCGGCGTTCCGGCTGATCTACGGGGACGGCCTGCCGGGGTTCACCCCGCCCGAGGAGGTTGCCGCCGCGGCCCGGCGATGCTGCATGACGGTTCTGGACGTGGTCGACGGGGCGTGGGAGCACGTGCCGGCGGCGCTGCGCGACGACCCGGCCGAGTGGTCGGACTTCCACGAGTCGCTGGCCGGCCCGGCCCGGGAGCAGTTCCCCCACCTGTCGCCACAGGCGCTCGGGGTGAGCCTGCGGATCTGGGGACGGATGTACGGACCGGTGGCGCTGGAGGTGTTCGGCTACCTCGGGCAGCAGATCAACGATCCGGCGGAGGTGTATCGGCGCGAGGTGGACGCCATCATTGAAATGCTCGGCATCGGCGAGTAGATACCTGGGAATTCTCGCCATTGGCCCGGCCGAAGCCTAGTAATCTTTAGGAAACAATCCTAACGGTTTATCCTTCACGTAAATACGGAGGCCGGTCGTCACGCGGGCGACGCGCGACGACCGGCCCGGCGTCACCGCCGCGGGCGGGACCAGGCCCGCATCGACGGCTTCTCGACCACCACGTACAGCAGCCAGGCCAGCGCCAGGCTCACCCCGAGGTACAGGACGACGATCGCGGCGGCCTGCCAGGCGGCGAACGACCGCTCGAAGCCCATCAGTTGCTTCAGGTACGTGATCACCGTCCCGTGCACCATGTAGAACGCGAAGGACACCTCGCCGAGCCACTGCAGCGCCGGGTGGTGCAGCACCGAGCCGACGCCGCGCAGGTCCCGGACCGCGATCGCGGCGATCAGCAGGGCCAGCGGCAGTGCGGTCACGGCGCTGTGCGAGTACAGCCACGGCACGTTCATCGAGCCCACCCAGGCCAGCAGCGCGAGCGCGGACGCGGCCGGCACGCCGATCCGGGGCAGCTTCCCGGCCGCGACGATCAGCGCCGTCACGATGCCGAGCGCGAACTCCAGCGTGCGCACCGGCGGGAACATGTAGACCGCCCAGAACTGCTCGGCGGAGACGGGGAACCCGTTGGGCGTCGTGCCGCCCGGCAGCAGCGCGTACGCGGCCGTCGGCACCAGCGCGATCGCCGCCGCCAGGGCCAGCGCCGGCACCCACAGGCGGGCCGGGTCGACGCGGCGCAGCAGCGCGTGCAGGAACGGGAAGCACAGGTAGAAGAGCAGCTCGCAGGCCAGCGACCAGCTCGGCGGGTTCACCGACAGGTAGACGTCCAGGTACGGGAACCAGGCGTGCACCATCGCGAGGTTGGGCAGCCATTGCCGCCAGGTCGAGGTGGCGGCGGCGAACAGCACCATCGCGAGCGCCCACGTGACGACGTGGTTGGGGAAGAGCTTGACGACCCGCCGGCGCCAGAAGGCGCGCTTTCTCAGGCCCGGCCGGGCGGCGTGGGTGAGGACGAAGCCCGACAGGACGAAGAAGAACGACACGCCGATCGAGCCGGTGGTCGACCAGATCCGGGCCCAGATCTCCCGGGCGCGCCCGTCGAACGGGGTCAGCGCGGGCGGGCCGGTGAGCGAGGTGTGGAAGAAGAACACGCCGAGGGCGGCGAAGAAGCGCAGCCCGGTGAGCGAGGGCAGCCGGGAGGGCGGGAGCGAACTGCTCGGAGTGGTGGGCGCTGGCGCGAGGACGGTTGCGCGGGACACGTGCGGTCGGATCCTTCGGATCGGGTGCGAGCCCGGACGGCTCGCAGTGGAACGGGGACAACTTCTGTGCTGTGAAAGGGAGTTGAACGGGCGGAGACGCGCAAGGGCCGGGCCATCCCCGATGGCCCGGCCGCTGGGGACGCGCGTCAGGCGGTCGTGCCGCCGTCGACGGCCAGGGTGGCCCCGGTGACGAACGCGGCACCGGGCGAGACGAGGTAGGCCACCGCCTCGGCGATGTCGGCGGTGGCGCCGTACCGGCCGAGGGCGGTGCCCGCCCGCTGGAAGTCGGCGGAGGGGCCGTCGGCCGGGTTCATGTCGGTGTCGATCGGCCCGGGGCTGACCTGGTTGACGGTGATCCCGCGCGGGCCGAGGTCCCGGGCGAGTCCCCGGGTGAGCCCGAGGATCGCGGCCTTGCTGACCGCGTACGGGGTCATGCCGCCGCCCGGCACCCGTTCGCCCAGGCAGGAGCCGATGTTGACGATCCGGCCGCCCTCGGGCAGGTGGCGGGCGGCGGCCTGGGCGGTGAGCAGCGCGCCGCGGACGTTGACGTCCAGGGTGCGGTCGATGACGTCGACCGGCACGTCGGTCAGGGCGGTGCCGCTGACGTCCATGGAGCCGGCGTTGTTGACGAGGATGTCGATCCGTCCGAAGTGGGCGACGGTCGCCTCGACGGCGGCGGCGGGCGCCTCGCGGTCGGCGGCGTCGGCCCGGATCGCTAGGGCCTTGCCGCCCGCGCGCTCGATCTGCGCGACCACCGCGTCGGCGGCCTCGGCGCCGCGGGTGTAGGTGAGGGCGATCCTGATGCCCGTGCCGGCGAGCCGGCGGGCGATCTCGGCGCCGATGCCGCGGCTCGCGCCGGTGACCAGAGCGACCCGGTCGTCGGAGGGCTGCGGGGTGGGGTCAGACATGGGACGGCCTTTCGGAAGAAGCGACCTCGGAAGTCGCGGGGGCGGAGGTGCGGCGGAGCAGTTCGGGCACCAGCGTCAGCAGTCCGAGCGCGGCCATGGCCGCCCCCGTCCACAGCGGGGCGCGCAGCCCCCAGTGCGAGACGCCGATCCCGCCGACCCAGGAGCCGACGACCACACCGAGGGTGATGAAGGAGGTGTGGACGGTGTTGACCAGCGGACGGTCGTTGGCGGTGCGCATGACGCGGGTGACCATCGCCGGGTTCATCGTCACGCCGACCAGCCCGATGCCCGTCATGGCGGCCAGGGCGACGACGGAGTCGGCGGCGCCGAGCGCGAAGACCGTCAGGAACACGGTGTTGAGGGCCAGACCCGTGCCGAGCACCGTCAGGGTGTGCCGGTCGGCGAGGCGGCCGACGACGGCGTTGCCGATGACGGTGGCCGCGCCGTAGACGACCAGCAGCAGCGGGACGGTGCCCGCGGCGAAGCCGGTGACGTCGGTGAGGATCGGCACGAAGTACGAGAACGCGGCGAACGTCGCGCCGATGATCAGCATGCTGGTGGCGAAGGCCGCCCACAGCCGGGCGTTGCGGAAGGCGCCCAGCTCGGCGCGGACGGAGCCGCCGCCCCCGCCGGACTCCTCCCTGGCCAGCGCCGGGACCGCGCCGAGGGTGACGGCGAGGGCCAGCGCGGCCAGCGCGGCGACCGCCCAGAAGGCGAACCGCCAGCCGTAGTGCTCGCCGGCCAGCTGGGACAGCGGCAGGCCCAGCACGGTGCCGACCATCAGGCCGCCGAGCACGATCGAGGTGGCCCGGCCGCGCACCTCCGGCCCGGTGACGCGCACGCAGATGGCGAGCGCGACGCCGAAGAAGGCGCCGGAGGCGGCCCCGGTGACGAGGCGGGCGAGGACCATCAGGGCGTAGCCGTCGGCGAGGGCACCGAGCGCCTGCCCGGCGAGGAAGACGGCGTACAGGCAGATCAGGGCGGTCTTCTGGCGCAGCCGCAGCAGACCGGCGGTCAGCAGCGGGCCGCCTACGGCCATGGCCGCGGCGTAGACGGAGACCAGGTAGCCGATCTGGGGGATGCCGGCACCGAGGTCCTCGGACAGCTGCGGCATCAGGCCGGCCACCAGGAACTCGCTGGTCACCATGGTGAAGATGCCCAGGCCGAGGACGTAGATCGCGAAGGGCACGGCTCAGACCTCGACCGTCTCGGCCGTCCCGGCCGGCTCGGCGGCCGTCACCTCGGCGGCCGTGACCTCGGTGGCCTGGACCTCGGTGGCCTGGACCTCGGTGGCCTGGACCTCGGTGGCCTGGACCTCGGCGGCCTGGAACGACCCCAGGGACTCGGCGATCGCCTTGGCCCGCGGGTTGTCGGCCGGGTCGAAGACCGGGATCGGCTCGCCGGGCCTGGCGTCCGCCCCGGCCTGGAGGAAGAACTCCTCGAAGCCGCTGGGCGTGAAGATCAGCAGCTGCTTGGCGGCGTGCAGGCCCTTGTTGCGGAAGCGGTGGACGGTGCCCTTGGGGACGAAGACGAAGTCGCCCGCGCGGACATCGTAGGTCTGCCCGTCCGCGAAGAACTCCAGCTCGCCTTCGAGGAGGTAGAAGGCCTCGTCCTCGTTGCGGTGGTCGTGGGCCGGCGGACCGCCGCCGGGCGGCACGGAGGCCTCCAGCAGCGTGACCGTCCCGCCGGACTGCGCGGTGTCGACCTTGACGGTGTAGACGTCGCCGTTGAGCCAGACCGAGGGGCCCTGACCGGCCGGGACGTGCAGGACCTTGCCGAGGGCCGGCGGATGGTCGCTGCGGAGCTGTTCGTTGAGTGACATGGCGTGGGTGAACCTCAGGACGCTGAGACGGGAACGGGAACGGGGACGGCGACGGGGACGGCGAGGGCCGGGGCCGCGGTGAGCGGCTGGGCGAGCAGGGTGCCGTCGGGCAGCTGCCCGGTGCGGGCGGGCGCGACCTCCTGCCCGTCGCACTCGGTGGTCAGCACCTCCAGCCACCCGTCGGCGCAGCCGACGAACACCCGCCCGTGCTCGCCGTGCACGACGAGCCCGGGCACGGGCGCCCG
>NZ_JBFBDY010000259.1:0-8924 GCF_040683475.1 Kitasatospora sp. NPDC093558
GCGGCCGCTGCCGCTGTCACTGCCGCCGACGGCGTCGGCGGGCTGGCCGGGCACCGATGCGGGCCGACCGCCCTGCCGAGACAGGCTCCCCATCGCCCCCGTCGCCTTGGGCGGGTACTCGGTCACGGGGCGCCGCTCGGTGCGCGGTCCTCCCGAGGACCGGGCGCCGCCGGTCACTCTGTGTCCGGGAATGTGTGTGGGCATGCGTTGGTCTGCGCCGTTCTGCCGAGTCATGTGCTGATAGGGAAGGCATGTGGAGCGTAGCGTGACCGACTCGCTGCAATGCGCTACCGCCACTCGGTCGTCCCCCGATCCGGTGGCGTTCTCGTCACCGGATCCGGGCACCCGCAGTGGACGAACCGGTTCGGCAGGTCAACCCCCAATCGCCCGTCACTCCTCCTTGCAGCCCGCCTCAGCTCATCCGTTCACCTCGCCCTGTACTCACCGCCTCCGCACGATGCGCCAGTGCGCGCCGTGCCGTTCCACGAAGCCGAGCGACCCCAACTCGTAGAGCCTCTGCAGCACTTCGTCCGGCGGCAGCCCCGACTGCCGGGCCAGCCGCTCGACCGGCGCGCCCTCGGCCGTCGCCGGCACGGCCTCCAGCACCCGCGCGACGGGCGGCTCCAGCAGGTCTCGCGGCAGGACCGGCCCGGTCCGCGGCGGCGCGAGGTCGTCCCCGATCGCACCGATCAGCTCCGTCACCTCGGCCGCGTCGGTGACCAGCGTGGCGCCGCCACTGCGGATCAGGGCGTGCACGCCTACCGAGAGTTCGGACGTCACCGGCCCGGCCACGCCCATGGTGTGCCGATTGAGGTCCCGCGCCCGCCTGGCCGTGCTCAGCGCGCCGCTGCGCACGGCCGCCTCCACGACCACGGTGCCCCTGGTGAGGGCCGCGATGACCCGGTTGCGCAGCACGAAACGGAATCGGTTCGGGTGCTCCCCGGGCGGGAGTTCGCTGACCAGGAGACCCTGGGCCCCGATCCGCCGGATCAGTTCGGCGTTGCCCTTCGGGTACGCGACATCGACCCCGCAGGCGAGGACTCCCACGGTCAGTCCGCCCACCGCCAGGGCTCCGCGGTGGGCGGCGGCATCGATCCCGTAGGCGGCGCCGGAGACCACCACCCACCCCCGCTCGGCGAGTTGGGCCGACAGCTCCCCCGCGACGTGTGCGCCGTACGCCGTGCAGGCCCGGGAGCCCACCACCGCCACCGAGCGGAGTGCGAGCAGGCGCAGCGACCCGGTGCCGGTGGTCCAGAGTCCGGTCGGCCGTCCGTCCCCCAGGTCGTCCAGCTGGCTGGGCCATTCCGTGTCCCCCGGAATGATGAAGCGTCCACCGCAGGCTCGTACCCGTTCCAGGTCCTCGGCCGGGTCCAGACCGGGAAGTCTGGCCTGGTAGCCGGCCAGGCGGGGCCCGTCGAGGCCGGGGTGGTCGGGCACGGCACCCTCCCGGATCGCCTGGACCACGTCGGTGGCGGCGAGTTGGCTGAGCCAGCGGCCGACCACCGCGTCCCCGGGTTCGCTCAGTCGGCTGAGCAGCGCCCGGGCGAGCCGCTCCGGCTCGGGCTGCTCAGCCGCCGACGGCTGGTGAGGATCCGCCATCAGCCGGTTCATGCGTCACCGTCCTCGTCCGCCGGGTACTCGTCGCGGGCACCTCCGGGTGGGCCCTGCCCCGGAGCGCTCCGTTGGGCGGGGATGCTCCCGACCCGCCCGAAGGAGCGTTCGGCCATCGGAAGTCCGCTCTCGACGCCGGTGCGCAGGACCAGCGCCGTCCGCACGTCCCGCTGGTCCGGACGGTCCCGGCCCGCGAGGTCCGCGACCGTCCAGGCGACTCTGAGCACACGGTCCAGGCCACGGGCGGTCAGCAGCCCCCGCTCCAGCTGCCGCGCGGCGTCGTTCAGTGCGCCGGGGGCGAGCTGCCAGCGCGTCCGCAGTTCGTGCCCAGGGACCTCGGCGTTGACCCGCCACGGCGTGCTGGCCAGCCGGGCGGCCGCCCGCTCCCGCGCGGCCAGCACCCGGGCCGCGATGATCTCGGTGGTCTCCGCCGTGCTGTCCCGCTCCATCAGCTCGACCCTGGTCACCGGGGCGACCTGGACCTGGAGGTCGACCCGGTCCAGCAGTGGCCCAGACAGCCGACCCTGGTAGCGGCTCACCATCGCAGGGGTGCACTCGCACCCCTCGCCCCGCCGCGAATGCCGGCCACACGGGCAGGGATTGGCGGCGAGACAGAGCAGGAACCGGGCCGGGAGCCGGAGCGATCCGGCCGAGCGCGCGATCACCACCTCGCCCGACTCCAGCGGTTGCCGCAGCGCGTCGAGCACCCGGACGGGGAACTCCGGTGCCTCGTCCAGGAACAGGACACCCCGGTGGGCGAGCGACACCGCACCCGGCCGGGGCAGGCCGCTGCCGCCACCGACGATCGCCGGCATCGTGGTCGAGTGGTGTGGGGCGCAGTACGGGGCGCAGTCGATCAGCGGACGGCCCGCCGGGAGCAGACCCGCGACCGAGTGCACCGCGGTGACCTCCAGTGCCTCCTTCTGCGTGAGCGGTGGGAGCAGCGAGGGCAGCCGCTCGGCCAGCATCGTCTTGCCGGCCCCGGGCGGCCCCTTCAGGTACAGGTGGTGTCCCCCGGCGGCGGCGATCTCCAGGGCCCGCCGGGCCTCGTACTGGCCGGCCACGTCGGCCATGTCGAGGCGCGCCGCCTTGTCGTCGGGCAGGCCCCGCACGCCCGCACTCGGCAGCATGAGCCCGGCCATCAGGGGATCGGGGCGGCCCCCGATCGGGTCGGGCGGCTCCTCCGGCGCGGGCACGCCGCTGAGGACGGCGATCAGCTGGCGCAGGCTGCGGACACCGATCACCTTCACCCCGGGGACGAGCGAGGCCTCGGGCGCCGTCTGCTCGGCGACGACCACCCGTTCGTACCCGGCGTCGGCGGCGGCCAGCACCGAGGGCAGCACCCCGCGGACGGGCCGCACCCGGCCGTCCAGCCCCAGCTCGCCGATGATCAGCAGGTCGGCGATGGCCGACGGGTCGAGCCGCTCGGCGGCGGCCAGGACCGCACAGGCCACCGCGAGGTCGAAGCCGCTGCCGCTCTTGGGTACGGAGGCGGGACTAAGGCCGACGGTCAGCTTGCGCTGCGGCCAGGCCTCGCCGCTGTTCACGACGGCCGCGCGCACCCGGTCGCGGGCCTCGGACAGCGCCTTGTCGGGCAGGCCGACCAGGGTGAACGCGGCCACCCCGGGCTCCAGATCGGCCTGGACCTCGACGATCACCCCGTCGACGCCGACCAGCGCGACGGAACAGGTACGGGCGAAGGCCATCTCAGACCACCCCCCGCAGGTGGTCCACCGAGGCTGCGCCCCGGAACCGGTTGATGACCGCGACCAGGTCGATCCGGACGCCTCCCGGCGGGGCGGGCGGCCACTGCGGATCAGCCGGCCCGGGCTCGTACCCGGGCCCGGCCAGCTGCACGAAGTGCCCGGGCCAGCGCTCGGCCAGCCAACGCTCGGCCAGCCGCTGCAGCCGGGCGGCCTTGGCCTGGTCGATGGCCTCGGTCGGCTGCTGGAAGCCCCGCTCGGAGCGGGTCTTCACCTCGCAGACCGCCACGGTGTCGCCGTCGAGGGCGACGATGTCCAGCTCGCCCTCGGCGCAGCGCCAGTTGCGGTCCAGGATGCGGAGCCCGTCCTCCGCGAGGCGGCGGGCGGCGACCCGCTCGCCGTAACGGCCGAGGCTGGTCTTGCTCGGCCTGTCCGGCCCGCCCCGGCGGGACTTCGGGGTGACCGCGCCCTGCACGGTCGGGTTCTGCGCGGTCGGGTTCTGAACGGTCGTGTTCTGCACGGTGACCACCTCCGCCGTGGAGGTTGTACCGCCGCGCCCGACGGGACCCGGTATTTACCTTTTCCTGTGGACAACTCGACCCTGTGGATAACTTTCGTCACCCGCAGGAGTGAGAATCCCCGATCGCGCGAAATTCCGCTGGACAACGCGGAACCGGGCGGTCCAACGTCAGTTCCCGAAGCCGGCGTCGTCCGAGGGCAGCTCCAGATCGCTCTTCGCGAGTTCCTCGATGTTCACGTCCTTGAAGGTCAGCACCCGGACCTTGCGGACGAACCGGGCCGGCCGGTACATGTCCCAGACCCACGCATCCGCCATCGACACCTCGAAGAAGACCTCGCCCTGGACCGAGTGCACCTGCAGCTCGTAGTCGTTGGTGAGGTAGAACCGTCGCTCGGTCTCGATCACGTACTTGAACAGGCCGACGACGTCCCGGTACTCCCGGTAGAGCTTGAGCTCCATCTCGGTCTCGTACTTCTCGAGATCTTCGGCACTCATCCAGGCGTCCCCTCAACTTGTCAGTCCACCCATTGTGGACCACCGCACCCACGCTCAGAGCCGTACCGGAACGACCGGCGGGCCCTGTGCCAGCAGCCGCTCCAGGAACTCGGCCAGTCCGGCCGGGTAGACCGTCTCGGCGGTCCGCCTCAGTTCCTCGACCGTCCACCAGCGTGCCGCGAGCAGCTCGGCGTGTTCCTCGTCGCCCATACCCGAGTGGTCGAGGCCCGTGACCTCGGTCCGGGCCAGGTGGAACCACTGCTCCTGCTCGTAGCGCTGTCCCCGGAAGGAGAACGACACCGTGCCGTACCCCACCAAGGGCCCCAGCTCCACGCCCCGCAAGCCCGTTTCCTCCGCGAGCTCCCGCGCGGCGGCGTCGCGCACGTCCTCCCCGGGTTCCAAACCGCCCCCCGGGGTGAACCACCAGGTCACGTCCGGCACCGCCGGGTCGGAACCCAGGAAGAGGAGGACACGGTCCTGCCCGTCAAGCAGCAGGATCCGCGCCGCCCTGCGACGCCGTACCGTCATGGCAGCCCTTCCCGCCCCTTCCGTCCGCACCGGTGGTGGTACCGATCCTGCCACCCGACGCGTCCATCCGGGGCGATGTTCGACAGAGCGGCCCGGCCGACGGCGGCCGTGCTCAGGATGCGCGCCCCCGGCGGAGCCTGCGGGCCAGGCCCGCCACGCCGCCCACCGCCGAGGTCACGACGATCAGTGCGGCGCCGCCGACGGTGGCCGCGGCCGCCGGGACCAGCGGACCGGGCTGAGCGGCCCGCGGACCTGCGACGCCGTCGAACGCCCCGGTCCTGGCGAACGCGCCCATCCGGCCGAACGGCAGCACGGTCGCCTCCACCCGCGCCTCGACGGCGTCGGCCGGGACGGTCCCGCCATCGGCCGCCAGGTGGGTGCGGGAGTCGAGGGAGACCAGCCGGTTGTCACCGAGAAGGAACAGCCGGCCCTGCGGCACCGTGACGCTGAAAGGGGCGCCCTGCGGGCCCCGCGTCTCGAGGTAGGGCTCGTCGACCCGGGTGCCGTTCACCGTCAGCCCGCGGCCGTCCTCGGTACTGGCGACGGTGTCCCCGCCCACCGCGACGACCCGCTTGACCATGAGCTCGCCACCCCACGCCTGGTCCTTGAAGACCACCACGTCGCCCCGGCCAACGGAGCCGCCGTCGGTCGTCCGGGCGAGCACGGTGTCCCCGACCTGCAGCGTGGGGGACATCGAGGCCGTGGGGATGTTGTACGGCCGGTAGCCGATCGCGATGACGGCGAACCCGCCGACCAGCAGCACGAGGCCGAGCCCGATCAGGACGCCCTGCACCACGGCGGCGGCCCGGCGACGCGGCCGGGCGGGCGGCGCCGGCCGGTCGGCGGTCTGTTCCACGACACTGCTCATCGACACCGTCCAGCTCTGACCTGCCGGAGCACGCCCCGGGTGCGCCGGAGGCACAGGCGGAGAACCCGACGGGCCGTGGCACGTCCGAGCAGATTACTCGTCGGTACCACGGCCTGCGCAAGAGCTGGAGAGGAGTCGGCGGAGCTCAGGAGTCCTTCCGCCGGTCCGACCGGTTCCGCACCCGGCGCACCAGCGGGAGCAGGGCCACCGCGCCCGCCGCGCCGGCCACCGGCGGCACCAGCGGCACGCCCGCCGCCAGGCCCTTCTGGTCGAAGGTGCCCGGCACCGGCAACGTCGCCCAGCGGTCGATCGGCCAGGCCACCACGAAGGCGCGCCCGATCACGTCGTCCACCGGAACGGTCCCGCCGCCGGGCTGGTCCATGTGGAAGCGGGAGTCCAGCGAGTCGTCGCGGTGGTCGCCCATCACCCAGATCCGCCCCGACGGCACCTTCAGCGGGCCGAAGGTCCGGCTGCAGGGGTTGTTGCCCGGGAAGATGTACGGCTCGTTGAGCGCGACGCCGTTGACCTTGACCGGGCCGCCGCTCTCGCACTCGACGGTGTCGCCGCCGACCGCGATGACCCGCTTGATGAGGTCCTTCTCGTTGGCGGAGGGCATCAGGCCGACGAAGCTCAGGACGTCCTGCACCCCCCGGAGGAAGGAGTTGTTGCTCTGCTGGACGGGCTCGTCGTTCAGCCAGCCGCCCGGGTCGTGGAACACCACGACCTCGCCGCGCTCGGGCTCGGCGCCGAACCAGGGGGTCAGCTTGTCCACCAGGACACGGTCACCGACCTGCAGCGTGTTCTGCATCGACTCCGACGGAATGGAGAAGGCCTGGACGAAGAAGGTCTTGATCACCAGGGCCAGGACCAACGCGATGCCGATCAGGATCGGCAGTTCCTTCCAGAACGACCGCGGCTTCTTGTCCTTGCCGGAAACCTGCTCCTCCGACCCGTCCGCCGGTCCTGACCCGCTCCGGAGCTCGCCCGGGGTACCGCCCGTCCCGTCGCCCGGCTCGTCGGCGGACTGGGCCGCCGCGTCCTCGACCGAGGCCGACGGCGCTGCGGACTCGGCGGACCGGTCCGCCCGGCTGCCGGAGCCCTCGGGCTCTCCGGCGCCTGAGCGGGCGCCGATCACCAAATCCCCCACAACGTCTCCTCCCTGCTGTGCGGACGCCCGTGCGCCCGCGCTCGGAGTGCCGCACAGCGGGCACCACGCTCACTACGACCATGAACGCCTCAGGGCTGCCCACCACGGGCGCCACTGACACCAGCACAGCCTCGACGCGCAGCCGGAACGTCCCGGCCGCGCCTGCACTTCTCTATCACTCCCAGGCATCCGGCTCGCGATCCCACGCGCGCGGCCCGGTGGGTCGGCGGCCTGCGGGGCCTACCGCGAGGGCCTGTCCGGCCTGCGAACGGCAAGCGGAAGGATGCCCAACACACCCATAACGAGCGGAGGTTCCATCGGAACCGGCCCAACGGCCATCGAATTCCGCGCAGTTCCCGCAGCCTGCGGAGCGCGCGCCAGAGAGGAGAGTGAACTCGGCTCGTCAAGTTGATGGAAGCGGTCCAGCGGCCAGGCGATCACGAACGCCCGGCCGACCACACCGCTCAACGGGATCGTGCCCTGGCCCGGATTCCCCATGTGGAAGCGGGAGTCGGCGGACACGTCCCGGTGGTCGCCCATGACCCAGAGCCGGCCCTGCGGCACCTTCACCTTGAAGGGCTGCCGGGACGGCGGGTTGCCGGGCGAGAGGTACGGCTCGTCCACCGGCGTGCCGTTGACGCTCAACCGCCCCTTCGCGTCACAGCACTCCACGGTGTCCCCGCCGACGCCGATGACCCGCTTGATCAGATCCTGCTCGCTGTCGGACGGCAGCAGCCCGACGAAAGTGAGGACCTGCTTGGCCCCGCCCAGGACCGGACCGTCCTCGGACGGTTTGTGATCGCTCTCCAGCCAGCCGCCGGGGTCCTTGAACACCACGACGTCTCCGCGCGACGGCTCGTTGCCGAACCAGGGGGTGAACTTGTCCACCAGCACCCGGTCCCCGACCTGGATGGTCTGTTCCATCGAGCCCGAGGGGATCACGAAGACCTGGATCATGAAGGTCTTCATCACCAGCGCCACCACCAGTGCCACCAGGATGATCAGCGGGAACTCCCGCAGCAGTGAGCGCCTGCGCCGACGGGCCGCGCGCCGCGCGGTGCGGCGGCGGTCGGCGCGGCCGCGGACCGGGACGCCGTCGGCCCCCTCCGCCTCCGCGTCGGCCGGGTGCTCGGCCAGCCGGCCCCTACCTCTGGTCCCCATGACCACCCGTCCCCGCTGTCGCGGCGAAGGCCGAAGGCCTGTCGAGGCTGCTCCAGTGCGCGACCGGGTAGACCACCCAGTCCGCCCGGCCGATCACCCTGCTCTCGGGCACGAACCCGCCGCCGGCCTCGCCGAGGTGGTCGCGGGAGTCCCGGGAGGCTCTGCGGTGGTCCCCCATCACCCACAGCTTGCCGGCCGGCACCACTACGTCGAAGGCCACGCTCGACGGCTCGTCGCCCGGGGCGAGGTAGGAGGACTCGTCGATCGGCACGCCGTTGACGGTGATCCGCCCACCGGGGCCGGTGCTGGTGACGCGGTCCCCGCCGACGCCGATCACCCGCTTGACGTACACGGTGTTGCCGGCCGGGGCCAGCCCGAGCTCCCGGCCGAGCGAGCGCAGCCCGTCCCAGAACCCGGCCGGTTCGGCCGGCTCCGGCAGGAAGGAGCCCGTCCCGTCGAAGACGACGACGTCACCCCGCTGGGGGTCACCGAAGGCGTAGGCGAGCTGGTTCGCGATCAACCGGTCGCCGGGGCGGAGGGTGTCCTCCATCGACCCGGACGGCACCGTGAACGGCCGCGCGACGAAGGCGTTGACCAGGAGCATCGCGGACAGGCAGATGCCCGCCAGCAGGAGGAGGTCCCGCGAACGCGACCGCCCCGGCTCCCCGTCGTCGACCGCGTCGCCGTCCACGGCCGTAATGCCCACAGCCGTAACATCCACAGCCGTAACGTCCACAGCTGTAACGTCCACAGCTGTACCGCCCACGGCCGCGTGCTCCCCGGCGTCCCCGGCGTCCCCGGATCCCGCCGTGGGATCGGGCTCCGGAACGCCCACGGGAACGGCCTCAGGCACCACCGCGGAAACGACCGCGGACCGCAGCGGCGAGTCCG
>NZ_JBFBDY010000260.1:0-8913 GCF_040683475.1 Kitasatospora sp. NPDC093558
TTCCGAACTCTCTCTTGGCCTCGCCCGGGCCGCGGCGGAGCGCACCCGGGCCGACCGCCTCGACGGGCTCAGCCGAAGCAGCCCGGCACCGACCCGGCGGGCTCGCACTGGTCCGGGGAGTTGCCGCTGATGTTGCTGTTGAAGGCGGACACCTGACCGCCCGCGACGAAGACGCCACCGCCGCCGTTGGTCGCGGTGTTGCCGGTGACCTGGCTGTCCACGATGCTCGTCCCGCCGGCCGCGTTGTACACGCCGCCGCCGAGGTCGGAGGCCGTGTTGCCGTGCACGGTGGAGTAGTTGACGTTCAGGGTGCCGACGTTGGTGATGCCGCCGCCCAGGTCGGCGGTGTTGCCGGCGACCGTGGCGGCGTCCAGATTGGCCGTGCCGCCGGCCTGGTTGAAGATGGCCCCGCCGGAGCCCGCGTGGTTGCCCGAGAGCGTCGCCTGGACCACGGTGAAGGAGCCGTGGTTGTAGACGGCGCCGCCGGTGTCACTCGAACTGCCGAGGTGCCCGCCGGCGAGGTTCACCCGATCCAGGGTGAGGCTGCCGCCCTGCGCCACGAAGAACAGCCGGAAGTCGGGTGTCCCAGTGGCGGTGGACCGCGCGATCGTGGCGCCGAACGCGCCGATCCGGATGGCGCCCTTGATCGCGGGCAGCCCGTTGTTCCCGTTGTCGATGTCCGTCACCGTGTACGTGCAGCCCGACTGCAGCGCGATGTCACCGCTGCCGGCCGCGTTGAAGGTGTTGATCGCCTTGCGCAGGCCGGCGATGTCACCGCAGGCGACGAAGGTCGAGGCCGCGTGGGCCTGGACGGCGGGAAGCAGGGCCAGGCTCAGACCGAGGCCGACGGAACCGGCGACCGCACCCAGTCTCAGGGTGGCTTTCATGAAGGATCTCCTCGTGGCGAGAGTTCGCACTGATCAGCGACCGCCTCTCGTCACGTTCAGTGACCTGTGGGCACGTTGGGTGCCCGGGCGGCGCGGTATCAGCGAACCCCCGCCCCGGTGTCCGTGCCACACGGACTGCGCCGATCGGCCGTTCCGTGTCCGAAGCACCGCGGGCCCGGCCCCCGTGACGGGTGGCCGAGCCTGCGGGGCGGAGCGGACCGGAGCATGGCTGATCAGAGGGTGGCCGCTCGGACGGAGACCGCTCAGATAGTGGCCGCGGCCGCCGCGATGTCGGCGGCGTAGGTGCTCACCTTCGTGTAGACGCCGGGGAAGCCCGGGCGGGCGCAGCCGTTGCCCCAGCTGACGATGCCGACCTGGACCGGCCGCCCGGCCGCGTCGAGCCGGAACATCGGGCCGCCGGAGTCGCCCTGGCAGGTGTCGACGCCGCCCTGGTCGACGTAGCCCGCGCAGAGCGAGGCCGAGGTGACGAGGTTCGGGTAGGCCGTCGTGCAGGCCGCGTCGTCCACGTACGGCACGGTGGCCTTCAGCAGGTACTGCTGCTGGCCGCCGCCCTCGGTGGCGGCGCCCCAGCCCGCGATGGTGAAGGTGCCGTTGTCGTACGCAGTGGAGTTGGTGATCGCCAGCGTGGCCACCTGAGCGCCGCTGACGGGGGCACTGAGCTTGATGAGCGCCCAGTCGTTGCCGGTCTCCGCGCCGCTGAAGGCGGGCGACTGGTAGACGTACGCGGACTGCGCGGTGATCGCGCCCGGGCTGTTGAGGTCGACGACGCCGAGCGTCGCGGTGATGCTCGTGTCGGCGCCGGTGCCGCTCACGCAGTGCGCGGCGGTGAGGACGATCTGCGGGCTGTAGAGCGCGCCGCCGCAGCCCATCGAGAGCCGCACCATGAACGGGAACTCGCCCTGCGCGGCCTGCGTGCCGCCCACCACCGGCTGGGACGGCGCCGGAGCGGCCGCGGCGGGCAGGGCCGTCATGCCCGCCGCGAACACGAAACCGGCCAACAGACTGACGACTCTCCCGAGTTGACGCTTCATCGATACCTCCTGGACGGGTCGGGAGGACCGAGCGTGCCGCGCCGCGGTGGCGGCGGAGGAGGGGTCGGGCCCTGCCAGCCCGACTTGGCAGGAACGCGGCAAGGCCGGATTCCGCCCCGCCCGCGTAGGCGTCCGGCTACTCTCCGCCGAACTCCGGCCGTCAAACGTGTGAGGCCGCCCACAGGGGTCACCGCATCTACGACCCCCCGTAGCAGAAGCCCCGCACCCGGCGCCTGCCCCGCGCGATCCCGGGCCCGTCCGGCACCTCACCCTGCCTGAAGAACGCAGGCCACCGCGCCGTTCCCCCTCTGGATCACCGTCCGCAACCGACCCGCAACCTACAACTGCACAACTCGGACAATCCACTCAAAACGGACTGCCGCACCCTGCCACACCCACTACCGGGCGTAGTAGCGAGCGCCTTTGCCACCCGTCCCCGGCCCTGCCAAGAATGGCTCGTCGCCAGGCAGCGCCGACGGTCCGACCGCCGCGCCGCCCGACCCGCCCCGCCGGTTCCGCCGGGGCGCCACGGCCATCCCCGGACGGCCGCGTGATGCCACCCGACGGAAAAGGACCCTCCGCAGTCATGCCGCTCAGCCATGCCCGCCGCAATTCCCTGATCACCGGCGTCGCCACCCTCGTCGTGGCGAGCGCCGCCACCGCCGCCCTGGCGATCCCGCAGGCCGGCGACAGGGCCGAGGCCGCCACCCCGGTCGCCGCCGTCGCGGCCGCCACCCAGGCGCCGCAGGCCCCGCAGGCCGACGCCGCCACGCAGGCCCAGGCCGCCCAGGCCGAGGCCGACGCCGCTGCGGCCGCCCAGGCCCAGGCCGCCGCCCAGGCGCAGGCCGAGGCCGACGCGAAGGCCCAGGCGGACGCCAAGGCGAAGGCCGACGCCGACGCCGCCGCGTCCCGCTCCCAGCAGCGCCCGGCCCTCAACACCGCCGCCCCGGCCCTGACCGGTACCCCGCAGCAGATCGCCGCCCAGCTCGTACCCGCCGGCCAGCTCCAGTGCTTCAGCAACATCGTCTTCCGCGAGAGCAGCTGGAACCCCCTCGCCGTCAACGCCTCCTCCGGCGCCTACGGCCTCGTCCAGGCCCTCCCCGGCTCCAAGATGGCCTCCGCCGGCTCCGACTGGCGCACCAACCCCGCCACCCAGATCAAGTGGGGCCTGGACTACATGAACTCCCGCTACGGCAGCCCCTGCGCCGCCTGGTCCTTCTGGCAGACCCACCACTGGTACTGATCCGACCTCTGGTACCGAGTCCACCACTGGTACCGAGCCCGACAGCCGGCACCGAGCCGGCTGCTCCGGCACCCCCGGGCCCGCGGCGCGTAGTGCGTCGCGGGCCCGTGCCGTTCGGATACGGCCAGGTTTCTGGCGTGGACGCGTCCGGCAGGCGGCGTGAAGATATGGCGCACGGTCGTACGGTTTGCCGGGGATTGGCCGGAATTACGGGGCGTCAGGGCTTTGCCACGGTTCGCGCGCCCTCTTACGCTCCGGCGTCATGCCCTCCCCTCTGATCAGTGTCGTGCTCCCCGCTTACGACCAGCACAGTCAGCTGGCGGCCTGCCTGGACTCGCTGCTCGGCCAGTCCTTCCGGGACGTCGAGGTGATCGTGGTCGCCGACCGCTCCGCCGAGACCCCGCAGGACCTCGTGGACGCGTACGCGGCGAAGCACCCGCAGGTGTCGGTGCTGCACCTGGACGCGGCGGTCGGGGTGGGCGTGGCGCGCAACGCGGGGGCGGCGCGGGCGGCCGGCGAGTACCTGCTCTTCCTGGACGCCGACCACGTGCTGCCGCCGGACGGCCTCCAGGCGCTCGCCGACCGGCTGGGCGCGACCGGGCCGGTGGACGTCCTGCAGTTCGGGCACACCCGGCTGCACAACGGCCGCGAGTGGGCCGGCGGGGCGGAGCAGCAGCTGGCGGCGGCCGGGGACGGCGTGGCCGGGCCGTTCGAGCGCCCGGAGCTGCTGGGCGCGCCGCCGCTGGTCTGGGACCGGCTGATCCGCCGCGGTCACTGGACGGAGCTCAAGCTGACCTTCCCCGACGGCCGGTACGAGGAGATCCCGGTCGTGTTCGAGGCGATGCTCGCCGCCCAGCGGGTGGCCGTCCTGCCGCGCGAGTGCGTGCAGCTGCGGCGCCGCGAGACCGTCCACCCGACCGGTTCGCCCGGCGACAGCGTCTTCGACCTGTTCGACCAGTACGAGCGCACCTTCGCGCTCCTGGAGGACCAGCCGCACCTGTACGCCGTCCGTGACGCGGTGTTCGTCCGGATGATCCGGCACTACCTGTTCGTGTTCGACCTCGCCGGGTGCGTGACGCGCGCCGAGCGGCCGCAGTTCTTCCACCGGGCCGCCGAGCACCACCGCCGCTTCCTGCCGCCCGGGCACAAGAAGCCGGGCGGGCGCCTGGGCGTCAAGTTCGCGCTGCTCGCGGGCGGGGCGTACCCGGCGTTCGAGGTCGCGAAGCTGTCCCACATCGCGCGCGGCACGATCACGGGGGCCAACCGCCGCAAGTCCTGATCCCGGGATCGCGGGGCCACCCCGACGGAGGAACGCGCGGGGTGGCCCACTGCCGCGCGGTGCGCCGAGGTGCCATGATCGGCGGAGCCGTCGCCGCACCGCCCCGGAGGTCCCCGGTGAGCCGTCCGTCCGCCGTCCCCGGAGCCGAGCTGGCCCGTGAGCTGGCCGCCGAGCTGCGCGGCGAGGTCCGCTTCGGCGCCGCCGAGCGCACCGTCTACGGGTACGACGCCTCCAACTACCGGCACCTGCCGCTCGGCGTGGTCAAGCCGGCCGACCTCGACGACGTCCGCACCGCGCTCGCCCTGTGCGGCCGGTACGGGGTGCCGGTGGTGGCGCGCGGGGCGGGCACGAGCATCGGCGGGCAGGCGATCGGGCCGGGCGCGGTGGTGTTGGACTTCCGCCGCCACCTCGGCGCAGTGCTCGACGTCGACCCCGAGGCCCGCACGGCGCGGGTCGAGCCCGGCACCGTCCTGGACGACCTCCAGCGCGCCGCCCGCCCGTACGGGCTGCGCTTCGGTCCCGACCCGTCCACGCACAGCCGCTGCACGATCGGCGGCATGATCGGCAACGACTCGTGCGGCTCGCACTCGCTCGCCTGGGGGCGCACCTCCGACAGCGTCGAGCGGCTGGAGCTGCTCCTCGCGGACGGCACCGAGCTGACCGTCGGCGGCCCGCTCACCCCCGCCGAGCGCGACGCGCTGCGCGCACTGCCCGGGCGGGTCGGCCAACTCCACACGCAGCTGCAGGAGTTCACCGACCGCAACCTCGCGACCATCCGCCGCAGCATGCCCAGTCTGGCGCACCTGCCGCGCCGTGGCTCCGGCTACCCGCTGGACGCGCTGCTCCCCGAGCACGGCCACGACCTGGCCCGCGCCCTCACCGGCACCGAGGGCACCTGCGCGCTGCTGCTCGGCGCCACCGTCCGGCTCGTCGAGGACCCGCCCGCCCGCGCCCTCGTCGTCGCCGGCTACCCGGACGAGGGCGCCGCCGCCGACGCCGTCCCTGCCCTGCTGCCCCTCGGCCCGCTGACCGCCGAGGGCATGGCGGCCGACCTGATCGAGGCCCTGCTCGCCGCCGGCCCCCGCCCGCCCGCGCTCGACCGGCTGCCGGCCGGCGCCTGCTGGCTGTTCCTGGAGGTCGGCGGCGCCACCCGCACCGAGGCCTACCAGGCCGCCCGCCGGCTCGCCGACGCGGTGCGGCGCGAGCCCTCGGCGGCCGTCGCCCTCGTCACCGACCCGGTCGAGCAGCGGCAGCTGTGGGCCGTCCGGGAGGCGGGCGCCGGGACCGTCACCCGGCTGCCGGGAGGCGGGGAGGCCTGGCCGGGGTGGGAGGACTCCGCCGTCCCGCCCGAGCGGCTCGGCGACTACCTGCGCGGCCTGCGCGCCCTGCTGCGCCGGCACAGCCTGCGCGGCGTGCCGTACGGGCACTTCGGCGAGGGCTGCGTGCACCTGCGGATCGACTTCCCGCTCGGCGAGCCCCAAGGGGTCCTGGTCTTCCGGGAGTTCCTGGAGCAGGCCGCCGATCTGGCGGTCTCGTACGGCGGTTCGCTCTCCGGCGAGCACGGCGACGGACAGGCCCGCGCCGAGCTGCTGCCGCGCATGTACGGGCCCGAAGTCCTGGCCCTGTTCGGCGAGTTCAAGCACATCTGGGACCCGGATAACCTGCTCAACCCGGGCGCTCTCGTCGACCCGCGCCCGCTCGACGCGGACCTGCGCTTCGTCACCGCCCCGCGCCGCGCGCTGCCGCTCGCCCTCCCGTACGAGCAGGACGGCGGCAGCCTCACCCGGGCCGTGCACCGCTGCGTCGGCGTCGCCAAGTGCGTCGACCCCAACACCGGTGTGATGTGCCCGAGTTACATGGCCACGAGCGAGGAGCGGCACTCCACCCGGGGCCGGGCCCGGCTGCTCGCCGAGATGCTGCGCGGCGCGGGGGCCCCGCCCGGCCACCGGGCCGACGCGGCGATCACCGACGGCTGGCGCTCGGAGGAGGTCCGGGAGGCGCTGGACCTCTGCCTGGGCTGCAAGGGCTGCGCGAGCGACTGCCCGGTGCACGTCGACATGGCCACGTACCGGACGGAGTTCCTGCACCAGCACTACCGGCACCGCCTCCGCCCGCGCTCCCACTACTCGATGGGCTGGCTGCCGCTCTGGCTGCGGGCCGCCGCCCTCGCCCCCGGGGCCGCCAACACCCTCGCCCGCTCCCCGGCTGGCGCGCTGCTGAAGCGGCTCGGCGGGATCGACCGGCGGCGCGTCCTGCCCGTCCTCCCGCCGGAGACCTTCACCCGCTGGTACCGCCGGCACCGCGCCACGAACCCGGCCCCGGCGGGCGCGCCGCCGGTCCTGCTCTGGCCGGACACCTTCTCCGACCGCCTCCAGCCGAGCGTGCCGCGCGCGGCCGTCGAGGTGCTGGAACACCTGGGCTTCGACGTCCGCCTGCCCGCCGGCCCGGTCTGCTGCGGCCTCACGTGGTACTCCACCGGCCAAATCGGGACCGCCCGCAGGGTGTTGCGCCGAAGCCTGCAAGCGCTGGACGCCGCCGGCCTGCCCGCCGACACCCCGGTGGTCGGCCTCGACCCGAGCTGCACCGCCCTCCTGCGCGAGGACCTGCCCCGACTGCTCGGCCCGGACGGCCGGCCGCTCTCCCAACGCACCCGCACCTTCGCCGAGTTCCTCGACGAGCACGCCCCCGACGCCCCGCTCCCCCGCATCCACCGCGACGCCGTCACCCAGACCCACTGCCACCAGCACGCCGTCCTCGGCACCACCGCCGACCGCCGCGTCGAAGCCAGACTCGGCCTGCACAACCGGGTCCTGGACTCCGGCTGCTGCGGCCTGGCCGGCAACTTCGGCTTCGAACAAGGCCACTTCGAGGTCTCCGAGGCGATCGCCGAGCGCGTCCTCCTCCCCGAACTCCGCACCACCGCCCCCGACACCGTGGTCCTGGCCGACGGCTTCAGCTGCCGCACCCAGATCACCCAACTGGCAGAAGGCCGCCGCGCGTTGCACCTGGCCGAGCTGATCGCCGAGGGGCTGCGGAACGAAGGCTAGGAGCGCCGCTCGGGCGCGAACGGCACGCTGGAGGAGAGCGCGCGGTAGCCCACCGCCAAGGCCTCGCCCAGGAAGCCCACGCCGATGGAGAGCTGGACCGGCCGGGCATCCGCGGCGAGGCCGAAGTGGGCCGCCAGCGCGGCGAATCCGGCCATCACCGCGAGGGAGATCCCGGCCACCAGGAACGTCCGCCAGGTATACCGCTGCCACAGCACGCCGTCGCGCTCGTAGACCCGGACGGTCGCACCGCGGACGGCACCCAGCGCGACGCCGAGGGCGGCGCCCACCGCGATCCAGACGTAGTCGGTCGCGTGCAGGCCCTGGTGCCGGGAGATCGTCCAGAGCCCGATCCCGGTCAGCACCACGGGTGGCGCGAACAGGTCGCGGGCGTTGAGCGGTTCGCCGCTCAGGCGCCGGACCACCACCACGATGACGACGGCGGCGATCAGCCCCGCGTGCAGCCAAACGTTCATTCCGTTCCCCCCAGAGGTTTTTAGCTCGACCGTGCTAAATCAGCAATTTAGCCCACCCGTGCTATAACGACAACATGCCGAAGATCGTGGACCCCGTGGAGCGCCGCCAGGCCGTCGCCGACGCCGTGCTGCGCGTCGCCGCGCGGGAGGGGCTGGAGCACGCCTCGCTGCGCAACGTCGCCGACGAGGCCGGGCTCGCCGTCGGATCCGTCCGGCACTACTTCGCGGGCGGCCCCGAGCTGATGATCTTCGCGATGGGGGAACTGGCCCGCCGCATCGAGGCCCGGGTCCGCACCCACGCACGCGTGCTGCTCGACCCGGCCACGGCCGACGGCGACCGGCGCGCCCGCACCGAGGCGCTGCTCGCCGAGATCCTCCCGCTGGACGCCGAACGCCGCGAGGAGTCCGCCCTCTGGTTCTCCTTCGTCACCGCCGCCCGCACCCGCCCCGAACTCCGGCCCCGCGCCGCCGAGATGCAGGCAGGCCTGGACGAACTCATCCGCCGCGTCCTCGACGAGGCCGGCCGCGCCGGCGCCCTCACCCCCGGCCTCGACCTCGCCGTCGAAACCCGCCGCCTCACCGCCCTCCTCGACGGCCTCACCCTCCAGGCCGTCCAGGACCCCGACCTGGTCGGCCCGGCCGAACTCCGCGCGGTGCTACGCCGCCACCTCGACAGCCTCAGGGCAGCCGGCTGACACGACGCCACCACGGCCGCCACAATGGCCCGATGAACCTCACCACCGCCGAGGCGGACAAGATCCTGGCCGACAACTTCGCTCCCTGGGTGCAGGCGCTCGGGCTGTCGGTGACCGAGACCGGGGAGCGGCACGCCGTGCTGCGCTTGCCGTGGTCCGGGCAACTGGCCCGGGAGGGTGGCGGGTTGTCTGGTCAGGCGTTGATGGCGGCCGCCGACACGGCGAGTGTGATCGCCG
>NZ_JBFBDY010000261.1:0-8909 GCF_040683475.1 Kitasatospora sp. NPDC093558
GTGCGGTCGTCGCCGCCCCAGCGGACGACGCCCTCGCAGTCGGCGAGGATGTCCCGCAGCGTCAGCTCTTCGGTGGGATAGAAGCCGCCGCGCGCTCCGGAGGGGTAGAAGCCCGGCCGGATCTGCACGGCCGTGCCGGAGGCCTGGTTGGACTCCGCCAGCGACGCCCGCACCGAATCCGGCGTGCGCCAGCCGACCACGTCGCCCTCGCGCAGCGCGTCGATCTCGTAGTGGAACCGGCTGATCACGTGCACCAGGACCGTCTCGACGTCGCCGATGCGCACCCGGAGGTCCAGCGGCGCGCCCGGAACGGGCCGGGTGTAGACGTGCCCGCGCTCGTCCGCGACCTTCTCCATCTCCCAGCCGTTCGCGGACCGGACCCCGCTCAGGACCCGCGCGTCGCGCTCCTGGGCCTGCTGGATCGCCTCGTTCACCGCGCCCGCGGACGGGTCCGGGTCCGCCGCGTGGGCCGGCCCGGCGAGCAGCGGGGCTCCGACGGCGGTGCCCGCGGCCACGAGTGCGGCACGGCGCAGGACGGTGCGCCGCGATATGTTCGCCATGTTCGCCGTCACGTGTTCTTCTTCTCCTTGCGTTGGTTGATAGCGAACCCGGTGAGCACCAGTGCACATGCCGCCGCCAGGGCCACCGCCGGGTTGATGTACGAGGGGATGGCCGCCGAGGTGACGGTGTGCCCTTCGGCGGTCCGGCATCCGAACTCCAGCGGGACGTACGACGGGTCGAAGCCGACGACGTGGTCCGAGCCGGTCGCCGCCCGGCAGGCCAGGGCCTGGGCCTGGTCGTCGAGGAAGAGCACGGACAGCATTCCCCGGGTGTAGATGCCGGCCGCCACGGCCCAGGTGAGGGCCGCGGCGGCCTTGAGAACCGCCGCGAGGCCCCGCGCGCTCGGGGTACTCCGGGCACTCCGGGCACGGAACAGCACGACGGCCGCGTACACGACGAGTCCCGCGATGGCCAGCGCGCCGACCAACAGCAACAGGAGGACGACCAGGCCGTTGTAGCCGGCGTACCCGGCGGACGGGTCGTGTCCGATCATCAGACGTTCCGGGAGATCGAGTTGTACTTCTCCATCACGTAGTACAGCCCGAGCCGCTTCTTCGCCTCGCTGAACGCGGGCTCGGCGGGGCCCTGGTAGCGCCGCAGGACGTCGTAGATCTCCGAGTCGGTGTAGTCCAGGCGCGGCGACCGCATCGCGGGCGACTTGTCGTCCCCGCCGGGCTTGCCGTCGATGTCCCACATGTGGACCACGGCAACGCTGGTGAGGTCGAACTCCTCGTCGTCGTGCGCGAGCTTCCAGATCGAGTACTTGTCGTCGTCCTTGGTCACGTCGAGGATCGGACGGCCCGTCACGTAGCCCTTGGTGAGGCAGTAGTTCCACGCGCCGACCAGGGTCTCGGCGCGCTGCTTCGCGATCCCGGTGGACTGGTCGTGGATGAATTTGCCCGTCGTCTTGTACGCGGCGATGACGGCCTCGCCCGCCACCTCGTCGTCGAGGCGGATGTGCCGCATCTCCCAGTACGCCGACGTCTGGAGCAGGGACTTGCGCAGGTTGTACTGGTTCGACAGCCGCGTGATGAGCTCGTCGTGGTCGACCACGGTCGGCTGGAAGCACTTCCAGTGCTGGTAGACGCGGTCACCGCCGTCGATCGGATAGCCGATCGACTCCATGTACTTCCCGACGTCCGTCTTCATGGCCTCGACGACGGACGGGTCGAGCCGGGCGTCGGCCTTCATCGGGCGGGGCGGGTCGAAGGAGCCCTGGCCCGTGTCCCGGCCGGAGGCGATGTTGTTGTCGATGTTGATCGCGCCGTCCCCCGATCCGACGGTGCGGGTCACGATCTGGTCGTAGGCCCAGTCGTCCGGCAGGGAGTAGCCGTAGTTGCCGGAGAAGCCGGAGGACATGTCGGAGACGAAGGAGGCCGTCGAGTGACCGGCCTTCGCCACCCGCGCGCACACGTTGCGCGGCCCGTACACGCCGACCTGGAACCGGCTGCCGTCGTCGGAGAGCGCGTCCTGGATGCCCTTGAAGTGCGGCAGCACGCTCGCCGTGATGTCGGAGTCCATGGCGTCGAAGTCGACGGCGAAGAAGATCCGCGTGCCTGGCTTGAAGCCGTGGTCCAGGGCCGCGTTCACGGCCGCCTGGCCGGCGGTGCGGCCCGCCAGGTAGCTGAAGCTCGACGCGTCACGCGCGTAGGTCTGGTAGATGGGGAAGCAGCGCAGGCCCGCGTCGGCGATCGTCTGGAGCTCGCCCGGCTGGATCGCCTTCTCCGGGAGCGAGGTCGTGCTGGGGTTCGTGAGGTAGCGCCCCACGTAGGCGATGCCCTCGGCCTTCAGGGTGGCCGCACGGGCGGGCGTGATCCTCGTGACGCCGTCGCACGCCGCGCCCTTGCGCGACTGGTCGCCGTAGGACACCAGCAGGGAGGCCCAGGTCGGGAAGTCGCCCTTCCCGGTGATCTGGAGCGCGGCGAACGACTGGAAGCGCTGGACCGCGTCCACCAGACCGTCGTCGAACGTGTCGGTGAACGAGGCCGGCCGCTGGTTGAGGATCATGGCGGCGGAGAACAGCGAGACCCACGCGCCGCTGGAACCCGCGGCCACCGTGTGCGACTTGAGACCCGACTGCGTGCCCGGGCCGAAGAAGCCGTTCGCGACGCCGTCGGCCATCCCCAGCTCGTACTGGACCGCGTACAGCATGGACCGGGCGACGTCACGGGAGTTGTGGCCGTCGCAGGGGATGACGAAGAAGTCCTGACGGTTCAGGTACCGGCCGTTGAGCCACCGCTGGACGCCGCGGATCGCGTCCGACCCCGAGTTCACGGTGACGTAGGCGTCCATGTTGAGCAGGGCCCTGAACAGCTTGGGCACCACGTCGCTGCCGGGCATCAGGTCCATGACCCCGATGTCCGTCTTCAGCTTCGCGACGGCCGCCTGCACGCGCGCGTTGTACGTGCCGTCGATCTCACCGCCGTCGTAGCCCTTGCAGTACAGCGCGCTCTGGATGATCCGGCACATGTTCGCCGACGGCATGACCCCGCTGCCGAGCCGCGGGTACTTGGCCGTCAGCGCGGACAGCGTGGCGGGACCGAAACTGTTCGAGAAGGAGGTGATTCCCAGCTCGTACTGCAGTGCCCTGGTCAGGCCGTACATCGTGGGCCAGCCGGTGTGTCCGTCCTCTTCGACGGTCATGCCGATGATGCTGCCGTAGGTGGAGTTCACGAACTTCTGTGCGCGCAGCACCATTTCGTCAGCCATTTGCCGCCTATCTCCTTGTCGATCTTTTTGGGAGGCCGCGCCGCGCCGTAGACACGGCGGGCGAAAAGCCGGGCAGGCGGGAAGAAAGGAATTCGCGGCCCGGAGGACCGGAGGATCGGCGTTTGGGCACACGGGATCCTGCAACGGACCGAAATTCCCCCCATTCCCGGCCTTGGAAACCGGGAAGTGGAATACCCCAAGCAGGCGGACACGCGCCGCTCGATCCCGCCCCCGGTGGATCAGCTGAACGGCAACGCTAGCACCTCAATACCGAGGCAAATCAGACAATCTGACGTACCGTTGAGTAACGCTTCCGCATCGTTCGTCCAAGAACCCCCGCCGAATGGCGGGGTGGAAACGCCCCGTACACCCCCCTGTCGGCGGGCTGTTCACGCAAACAACCCGAGACCCGCCGCGCCGGGCGACCATCCGCGACGCGATCACGGGATCCGGCGCCACCGCCCGGAATGCCGCTGCGGCGGAATCAGCGCGCGCAGCCAGCCATTTGTTTCCCTGAAGGCCGGCAGATGCCCCAGGTCGTGGTCCTCGGCGATTTCCGTCAGCACTCCGACCAGCGCGTCGCGGCCGGCCGCCGCCCGGCGCCGCAGCTCGGTCCGGCTGGTGACGCCCGCCTTCAGCAGGACGTCCACCACCTCCGCCGAGCCGAGGTCCCGGTGCGTGCCGGCGAGTTCGGCGACGTCGGCGAGGTGCGACACCACCAGGCCGGACGCGCCCAGGTACTCCGCCATGGCCAGCCGCCCGGCGTCGTCCGCGGTCCTGTCCTCGAACTGGGCGAAGGTGGTCACACCCACCGCCCGCAGACTCGCGGCGAACGGCTCGAACGGGGGCAGGTCGAGCATGGCAAGGGGACGTTCGAGTCCCATGGAGCGAAGGGTGTGCGCCTCGCCCGGGTCGTTCAGGATCTCCGCGAAGTACGGGTCGGACCAGAGCGCCCGCCGGTCGTCGCGGGTCGCGACGGCCAGGGCCAGGTGATGGTCAAAGCTGCCGAACGGGTCGGGCTGCCGGCCGTACTCCTTGGCCAGCGCGGCCAGGCAGGCGTACTTGTAGGCGGCGTCGGGCGTGGGACACGGGTCGGGCGCCCACGGGGCCGACGCGTCCCGGCCGCCTTCGGTCCGCCCGGCGACCTCGTGCTCCATGAGCGCGATCGCCCCGCACATGACCTGGACGTTCGGGCGCAGGTCCTCGAGGAACTGTGCCAGTGGGTCGTCGCGATCCCGAACCTCCGTCGACTCGCCGTAGTACCCCGACAGTTCGCGGATGAGTTCGGACGCGGGCGTCAGGATGTCACCCTCGCGTTCGAACAGCTCCCGCAGTCGGGCCTCGCCTGCCCGCTGTTCGGCGAGGATGGAGTCGACCCTCAGGAACACCTGGGCGTAGAGCGCCTTGAGGTAGATCGTCTTCCAGCCCTCCCTGAGCCTGGGCCTGTCCGCGCCCTTGCTCTTGGCCTCGGCCTTGGCCTTCACCCAGTCCTCGAGTGCCGCCAGGAGCCTCGCGCACCGCAGCCGGATGCCCTTGTCCTTGCCCTTGCACTTGTCCTTCGCCCGGTCCGCGAGTGCCGCCAGGTGCCTCGCATACCGCAGCCGGTTGCCCACCGTCTGTGGCCCCTGGCGGATGAGTTCGCTCACGTAGTCCATGCGCGCCGGTCCGTATTCGGGCTCCAGGTTCACGGCCGCCTTCAGGAGCCTGATCCGGTCCTCGTCGTCGGCCGTCAGGGCCCGCTCGTTGGCGATGACGTGCAGGGCGACGCTCTTCCACTCGTTGGCGTCGTTCAGGCAGGCCGCGAGCCTCCGGTGGACCCGGCTGAGCCGGACGAGGATGCACGCCGCGGCCGCGGTCAGCAGTTGCGCACGGGCCCGTTCCTTCTCCTTCCCGTCCTTCCCGTCCTTCCCGTCCTTCCCGTCCTTCCCGGCAGGGGGGAGGCCGAGGTTGGGACGGCTGATCACGGTGCTGAAGGCCTGCCTCCCGTTCCGGGTCAGGGTGACCACCACCCGGTCGCCGTCGACGAGGGTGACCCGGGCGCGCCAGGTCAGCCCGGGCCGGAGGGCGTACATGATGCGCGCCGCGGTCGCCGCGACGGCTCCTGCGGGGATCGCGCTGAGATCGGTGCTGACCAGTTTGCTGAGCTCGGTCGCGTGGGAGATGCCGAGGTTCACGGGCTTGGTGCCGAGGTTCTGCAGGGTCGCGAGGACGTAGTCGGTCGCGGCCGCGTCGACCCTGCCCTTGGCGTCCTGGGCCTCGACCTGGAGCCGGAGGTTCTGGCCGAGGGCGGTCGCGGTGGCGGTGATGCCGAAGACGCCCAGGGCGATGTCCGCGACGAGCAGCCGCCGGGTGTCACCCCAGGAGAAGAAGCAGGAGAACAGGGCCACCCAGAGGATCAGCAGGATCCAGAACGTCGGCACCGGCATGCCCGGTCGTTTGCGGTGGATCCGGAAGGGTCTGCGCTCCCCCCACACATGCGCGGCGAGCACCAGCACGACGCCGGGCAGGACCAGGGCGCACACGAAGAGGTAGGTGACCCACGTCCCGTCGCTGAAAGGTTTGAACATCGGATAGACCGACAGGAAGACGGCGAAGGCCGTCAGCGCGACGGCACCGACGGCCGCCCAGAAGTACCGGACGCGGTGGTGCCAGGCGATCGTCCGCGGCTCGACCATGCTCCCGGTCAGCAGGCCGCTGACGGCGACGAGCACGACCAGGGCGATCGCCGTCGGAACGATCACCTGCGCGATCGGCCGGGCCCAGGTCCGGTAGAAGCTGTCCCAGTCCGTGGTGTCGAGAGCGACCGGTGAAACGGTCAGCCCGGTTAAGAGTGTCATGGCGCCACCCCGGGTCTGTTCGTACCTTTCCTCAACGCTAGGCCGTTCGTACCGGACCGAACAAGGCCCCCGCGGACACCGAGCGGCACAACTCCGACACCGGCGGTTTGTCGGTAATGAACGGTTGTGTTCCCTATCTCCTCGGGGCTACGGTCGGTGGTAGCGAATGGACTCCGTCCACTCCGTGCCGTTCGACCCCACGTCATTGGGGGACCTGCCATGGCCACCTCCCACGCCCTGGTCTCGGCTCCGCCGGCCTCCGCACGTCGCGGCCAGCACCCGGGGATAGCGCTCACCGTCATCGCGGCCACGCAGCTCATGGTCGTCCTCGACATCACGATCGTGAACATCGCGCTGCCGCACATCCAGCACGCGCTGAGCTTCTCCACCACCAACCTGTCGTGGGTGATCAACGCCTACACCCTGACGTTCGGCGGGCTCCTGCTGCTCGGCGGGCGCACCGGCGACATCCTCGGGCGCCGGCGGGTGTTCATCGTCGGTGTGCTCATCTTCTCGTTCGCCTCGCTGCTGGGCGGCGTCGCGCAGTCCGCCGCCTGGCTGCTCGCGGCGCGCTCGCTCCAGGGGCTCGGCGGCGCCATCGCCTCGCCGACGGCGCTCGCGCTGATCGCGACCAACTTCAAGGAGGGGCCCGAGCGCAACCGGGCGTTCGGCGTCTACTCGGCCGTGGCCGGTGCGGGCGGCGCGGTCGGGCTACTGCTCGGCGGCATGCTGACCTCCTGGCTGTCCTGGCGGTGGGTGCTGTTCGTCAATGTGCCGATCGGCATCGCGATCGCCCTGCTGGCGCCGCTCTACATCAACGAGTCCGAACGGCACCCCGGCCGCTTCGACCTCCTCGGCGCGTTCACGGCCACCACCGGCATGGTCTCCCTCGTCTACGGCTTCATCCGCGCCTCCGACCACGGCTGGACGGACGCGGTGACGCTCACCGCGTTCAGCCTCGCCGTCGTCCTGCTCACCGCGTTCCTGCTGAACGAGCGGCGGGTGCCGCAGCCGATCACCCCGCTCCACCTGCTGCGCAGCCGCAACCGCGCGGGCGCGTTCGGGCTGATGCTGTGCCTCGCCGCGGCGATGTTCAGCATCTTCTTCTTCATCACGCTGTTCGTGCAGGAGATCCTCGGCTTCAGCCCGCTCCGGGCGGGCTTCGCGTTCCTGCCGATCAGCGTCGCGATCGTCACCGCGGCCCAGATCGCCGCCCGCAACCAGGTCCGGTTCGGGGCCAAGCCCTTCTTCGTGGTCGGCTCGCTGCTGGTGCTGAGCGGGGTGTTCTGGGCGACCCGGATCTCCCTCGACACCACGTACCTCTCCGGCGTCCTCGGGCCGACGCTGCTGTTCGGCTTCGGCATGGGCTCGATCTTCGTCCCGGTCATGCTGACGGTCGTGTCCCAGGTGGCCCCGCACGAGACGGGCGCGGCCACCGGCACGCTCAACGCGATGCAGCAGGTGGGCGGTTCGCTCGGGCTGTCCATCCTCGTGACGGTCTACGGCACCGCCAGCCGCAACGAGGCTCAGCAGCAGGTCGCGAGGTTCCTCCACCAGGCGACGCCGCAGGAGGCCCTGCAGTTCAAAGCGACGGGGAAGCTGCCGGCACCGTACTCGTCGGCGGTGCTGGTGCACGGCATCTCCCGGGCGTTCGAGATGGGGCTGGTGTTCGCGGCACTGGCGGTCGTGATGGCGGTGTTCGTCATCAGGATCCCGAGGCTCCCGGCTCCGGTCACCGACAAGGCGCCCGAACCCGCCACTTGATCACCGGCCCGCGGGGGTAATGGGGGCGCGCGTGGGGGCCGGGTGCGCCGCGCCACTCTTGACAGGGCGTCAGGGTGTCGAGGACAGTCCATGTAGCAATGGTTTTCATCTTCGTTAACCGTGGACGCCTTCGGCACCACCTGCCCCACGAACCCCCGCGAAAGGGGACCCCCATGTCGCTCGACGTCTCCCCCGCCCTCCTCGCCCAGGCCGAGCACGGCAAGGTCGACGAGGCCGACTTCATCGAGACCGTCCGCACGTCCCTCCCCTACGCCTACCAGGTCGTCGCCGGCCTCAGCACCGAACTCGCCGCCACCGACGAGGAGTTCGTCAACGACAACACCAACCCCACCGACGAGGAGCGCGCCCAGCTGCTGCGCGCCCTCGCCAGCAACGCCATCCGCGGCAGCCTGGAGCGGCACTTCGACGTGACGCTCGCGTTCGTCAACTGCCACCGCGTCGGCGCGTTCCGGCCCGGCGCTGAGGAGAGCGAGGCGTACCGGGAGTTCACCTCGCTGCACAACCAGATCCGCAACCAGAGCCCGGAGCTGCGCAGTTGCTGACCGCCGAATGACGACGGGCCTCCGCCCACGGGCCTCCGCTCCCTGAGCGGAGGCCCGTCGTATTGCGCCACGTGACGCGCCGGTTGCGGCTGCGTGTCGATCCCTCGGCGATCTTGTCGGACGGCGGACGGCGTGCGTAGGTTCGATCCGTACCCCCGGTACGTTCCGCCCCCGTCCCGTCCCACCCCGTCCCGTCGCCCGCGGAGGCCGCCATGCCGTCGACCACCCCACGACCGCTGCGCAAGCTCGGCTTCCTCACCATCGGCCTCTTCGACGAGGCCGACCCGCGCCGCGGCCACGAGACCACCCTCGAACTCATCGAACTCGGCGAACGGCTCGGCTTCGACACCGCCTGGCTGCGCCACCGCCACTTCCAGTACGGGATCTCCTCCCCCCTCGCCGTCCTCGCCGCCGCCGGCCAGCGCACCCGCCGCATCGGACTCGGCACCGCCGTCACGCCCCTCGGCTGGGAGAA
>NZ_JBFBDY010000262.1:0-8905 GCF_040683475.1 Kitasatospora sp. NPDC093558
TCTTCCGTGCTGCCGGCCGCGCTGCTCCCGTTCCACCTCCGGTGCCCCCGCATCCCTTTGTTCCCGGGGGGTGCCGGGCTCTCGCGTGTGCGGGGGGGCTCAGAGGGGGGCTCAGAGCTGGGCGAGGTCCGTCAGCCCGGTCTCCTGCACGACGCCGGTCGTGGTGGCCGTGGTGGTCGTGGCCAGGTCGTTCACCTCGTCGGTGAGGGAGATGCGGTGGGCCTCGTCGCCGAGGGTGGCCTTGGCGCCCGGCACGGCCTGCACCGCGCCGGTGACCAGCCGCGGGTCCACCTCGTCCACCTTGAGGTGACCGCCGGCCAGCTGGCCGGTGCCGTCCTGGGCGAGCGAGAGCGGCTTGCCGAGGGCGAGGCCCGGGGTGTCGGCCCGCAGCGGCGCGGCGGGGGCGTCCAGCAGGACCTTGCCGAGGTCGGTGCTCTCGTCCACCAGCGGGACGGGCAGCTCGGCCTTGGCGCTCGGGCCCACCTTGCCGGTGCGCAGCTCGGGGATGAGGCGGTCCGGGAGCAGTTCGGTGCTGGTGCTGGTGGTGCGCCCCGGCGCCGGCGGCATCACCAGCGAGGTGGGGATGCCGGCCTTGACGTGGCTGTCCAGCGGGGCGAGCGGGATGTCCGCGGGGACCTGCTGGGTGGCCAGCTTGTCCTCCAGCGCACCGACCTGGTCGGGGCTCATCGGGGCGGCGGAGGCCGATCCCTGGGAGGCGAGGACGCCCGCACCGACCGCCAGCAGCATCGCGCCGGCCCGCTTGGAGAACTTCATGCTTTTCACCGTTCTGCCTGTCCGTACTGGAGATCTTCCGAGGGGGGTACGGCCGCGCTACCCGAGTACCGCAGCCGTAAAGCAATCTGTCTCAACGAGTGAGCGGGAGTGCGGATTGCGGCGGTTAACCGATTCGGCCTAATAATCCGACCGGAAACCACTCCAGGACGCGCCTCCCGGACTCTTTTCAAAAATCCCCGTAACCTTCCGTGCCGTCATTCTTTGATCTGGACGTCAGTGACTGCAGACCGGGTCTGAGCGTTCTACGCGTTGTACGCACGGAAACCAAGAGCTTTTCAGAGAGGGATCTCCCCATGATCCAGAAGTCCTTCGCCGCCGCCGGCCTGGCCGTCGCCGCGCTGGCCGCCGCCGCCGCGCCGGCCACCGCCATCGGTGACGCGGACGGCGCCGCCGCCTCCATCGAGGGCAACGGCGGCACCAACTTCACCGGCACCGTCGGGAACAACAGCCCGAACTTCCACTTCCTGGACAACGCGAACGTCTGCCTCCCCGAGATCCACAACATCGCCGTGGGCGTTCTCGGTGTGGCCGTCCCGGTCGAGGTCCCGATCGCCAACAGCGGTGGCAAGCAGTACTGCACCCAGGGCCAGGGCACCCAGAGCCACGGCGACGCCGGCGTCTCCCACCTGGTCGGCTGACGAACCGTCGCAGCCGTCCCGCCTGCAGCTCCCGGGCAGGCCTCCTGAACCATCCTTCGAATCGCTCCCCGATTCACCCCTCGAGAGGAAAACCGGAAATGATCAAGAAGTCCCTCGCCGCCGCCGGCCTGGCCGCCGCCGCCATCGCGATGTCCGCGGGCTCGGCCTCCGCCATCGTCGACTCGGATGGCGCCGCCACCTCGGTCCAGGGCAACGGTGGCACCAACCAGACCGGCACCCACGGCAACGGCAGCCCGAACTTCCACACCCTGGACAACGCGAACATCTGCCTGCCGGAGGTCCACAACATCGCCGTCGCCGTCGTCGGCGTCGCGGTTCCGGTCGAGGTGCCGGTCCTGAACAGCACCCCGAAGCAGATCTGCAACGTCGGCCAGAACACCCAGTCCTCGGGCGACGCGGGTGTCTCGCACCTGATCGGCTGATCCAGGGGCATGGCACGGACGGAGGGCCCGGGGAGGTTGGTCTCCCCGGGCCCTCCGGGCTGTACGGACGAGGTGTCCGGCGGGCTGCCGCACTGGGGTGCGCCCGGCCGGGTGAACGGCCGTCCGGTCCGGCGCGTGGGGCGGCGGGCCGGGCGGCCGGAAGTGATCACGTGTCAGAGGCAGAGCGCCGGCCGAGGCGCTCCCGAAGAGAGGGCAGAACCATGAAGAGCAAGCTGGCCAAGGTCGCGCTGACCGCCACCGCCGCGCTCGCGCTCGCGGGTGCCGCCACCCCGGCGTTCGCGCACGTCGGCCTGGCGGGCGGCGGCGAGTTCGTCGGCTCCGCCGACCCGGTGTTCGCGGCCGGGCAGTGGGCCGGCATCGCCCACACCTCGCACATCGTCACCGGCGGCGAGGGCTGGGGCGCCGCCACCGCCACGGACGTCGCCGGCGGCGAGGACGGCTTCGTCCACGTCCACGACTGGCGGTAACCGTACGGCGAAGGCCGGGCCCCTCCTCACGGGGAGGGGCCCGGCCTCGTGCACGACTGCGCCACCTACTTGAGCATCGCGGCGGCCTCGGCCGCCCAGTAGGTGAGGATCTGCTGGGCGCCGGCCCGGCGGATCGAGGTGAGCGTCTCCATGATCATCCGCTCGCGGTCGATCCAGCCGTTCGCCGCCGCGGCCTCGACCATCGCGTACTCCCCGGACACCTGGTACGCGGCGACCGGCACCGGCGAGGCGTCGGCGACCTGGCGCAGGATGTCGAGGTAGGCCATGGCGGGCTTGACCATCACCAGGTCGGCGCCCTCGGCGACGTCCTGCTGGAGCTCGCGCAGCGACTCGCGGGCGTTGGCCGGGTCCTGCTGGTAGGTCTTGCGGTCGCCCTTGAGCGAGGAGCCGACGGCCTCGCGGAAGGGGCCGTAGAACGCCGAGGCGTACTTCGCGGTGTAGGCGAGGATGCCCGTGTCCTGGTGCCCGGCCTCGTCCAGCGCCCGGCGGACCACCGCGATCTGGCCGTCCATCATCCCGGACGGGCCGACGAGGTGGACGCCGGCGTCGGCCTGCACTCGGGCCATCTCGGCGTAGCGCTCCAGGGTGGCGTCGTTGTCCACGCTGCCGTCGGCGGCCAGCACGCCGCAGTGGCCGTGGTCGGTGTACTCGTCCAGGCACAGGTCGGACATGACCACCAGGGCGTCGCCGGCCTCGGAGACGACGTCCCGGATCGCCTGCTGGAGGATGCCGTCCGGGTTGGTGCCCTCGCTGCCGATCGCGTCCTGCACCGCGGGCACGCCGAACAGCATGACGCCGCCCAGACCGGCCTCGGCTGCCTCGACCACGGCCTTGCGCAGGGTGTCCCGGGTGTGCTGGACGACGCCCGGCATCGAGGTGACCGGGATGGGCTCGCTGACGCCCTCGCGGACGAACAGCGGCAGGATCAGCTCCGCCGGGTGCAGCCGGGTCTCGGCGACCAGCCGGCGCATCGCCGGGCTCTGGCGCAGCCGGCGGGGGCGAACGTACGGGAATTCAGCGGACACGGCTTCTCTCTCCGAACGGTGGTGCAGCTCCGGGGGCGGCGGGATCACCGCCCCCGGGTCACAGCGGGGGGTCAGCGGGCCTTGCGGCGCGAACCCGGGCGGCGCTCGCTGGGCCGGTAGACCGGCTCACCGGCGGCCGTCGCGGTGTCGCGGCGCTTGGCCCCGAAGTCTGCCAGCGCCTGGGCCAGCGCGGCCGCCGACGGCGCCGGGGCCATCACGTCGACCCGCAGGCCGTGCTCCTCGGCGGTCTTGGCGGTGGCCGGGCCGATGCAGGCGATGACCGTGACGTTGTGCGGCTTGCCGGCGATGCCGACCAGGTTGCGCACGGTCGAGGACGAGGTGAAGAGCACCGCGTCGAAGCCGCCGCCCTTGATCGCCTCGCGGGTCTCGGCCGGCGGCGGCGAAGCGCGCACCGTCCGGTACGCCGTCACGTCGTCGACCTCCCAGCCGAGCTCGACCAGGCCGGCCACCAGGGTCTCGGTGGCGATGTCGGCGCGCGGCAGCAGCACCCGGTCGATCGGGTCGAACACCGGGTCGTAGGGCGGCCAGTCCTCCAGCAGGCCGGCCGCGGACTGCTCGCCGGAGGGCACCAGGTCCGGCTTGACGCCGAAGTCCACCAGGGCCTGCGCGGTGGTCTCGCCGACCGCCGCGACCTTGATGCCGGCGAACGCGCGGGCGTCCAGGCCGTACTCCTCGAACTTCTCCCGGACGGCGCGGACGGCGTTCACCGAGGTGAAGGCGATCCACTCGTAGCGGCCGGTCACCAGGCCCTTGATGGCCCGTTCCATCTGCTGCGGGGTGCGCGGCGGCTCGACCGCGATGGTCGGCACCTCCTGCGGCACCGCGCCGTACGAGCGCAGCTGCTCGGACAGGCCGTGGGCCTGCTCCTTGGTGCGCGGCACGAGGACGTTCCAGCCGAACAGCGGCTTGGTCTCGAACCACGAGTGCGAGGCGCGGTGGGCGACCTGCTCGCCCACCACGGCTATCACCGAGGTGGCCGGGTCGACCGGGGCCGAGACCGGCGAGGGCAGCACCCGGGCGGCCTTCAGGTCGGCCGCGATGCCGGACAGGGTCGAGGTGAAGGTGCGCTGGCGCGTGGTGGTGCCGGACAGCGTCGCGCTCAGCGCCGCCTCCGGCTTGCGGCCGTTGGAGACCAGCGCGGCGGCGGTGGCCGGCAGCTGGCCCAGCGTCGTGCGGACCACCAGGGTGGTCTCCGGCGCGCCCAGGTCGACCGGGCCGCCGGCCAGCAGCGCCGCGCCGTCGACGAAGCGGACGTCGGTGCCGGCGGAGCCGCGCAGCGGCACACCGGCGTAGGCCGGCACGCCGACCGACTGGGCGACGCCCGGGACCACCTCGAAGGCGATCCCGTCGCCCGCGCAGCTGAGCATCTCCTCGGCGGCGCAGCCGTCCAGGCCCGGGTCGCCGTCGACGGTGCGGACCACGTGCTTGCCGGCCCGCACGGCCTCGGCGACCAGCTTGGCCAGGTCGAGCTCGACGCCCTCGGCGCCGGGGGTGTGCACCTGCACGCCGGCCGGGCAGTGGCTGCGCACGGCGGCGGCGGTCAGCGGATCGGCGACCAGGACGTCAGCCGAGGACAGCACCTCGACCGCGCGCAGGGTCAGCAGCCCCGGGTCCCCGGGGCCCGCGCCCAGGAAGGTGCACCGTCCGGCGGCGGACTGGCCGGCCGGGAACGGGGTGTCGGTGGCGGCGGTGGGGCTCATGCGCCCACCTCGCTGCGCTCGGCAGGGGCATTCGCCCACGCGCACCTATTCATGATTCGCTCACTTCGGTCGCTCATGCGCCCACCTCGCTGCGCTCGGCGGTCTCTTCGCGAAACGCGCACCTCTTCATGATTCGCTCGCTTCGCTCGCTCATCGGGCTCGCTCCCCCATCAGGGCGGCCGCGCCCGCGTCGAGCAGCCGCGCGGCCAGCGCGCGGCCGAGGGCCGCCGCCTGCTGCTCGGCGGTCTCGTCGAGGACGATCGGACCGTTGGCGGACATCTTCAGCAGGGTGGCGCCGTCGGTGGTGCCGACCACGCCCTCCAGCCGCAGTTCGTTCGGCCGGACCCAGGTGGCCAGCCCGGCCACCGGCGCCGAGCAGCCGGCCTCCAGGGCGGCCAGCAGCGCGCGCTCGGCGGCCACCTCGGCCCGCGTGGGGGCGTGGTCGAGGGCGGCGAGCGCGGCGGCGAGGTCAGTGTTGGCGCTGGTGCACTCGATGGCGAGCGCGCCCTGGCCGGGGGCCGGGATCATCAGCTCGGGGTCGAGGTGCTCGGAGATCTCCGCGCTGCGGCCGAGCCGGTTCAGGCCGGCCGTCGCGAGCACCACGGCGTCCAGCTCGCCCTTGGTGACGTAGCCGATCCGGGTGTCCACGTTGCCGCGGATCGCGACGGTCTCCAGGGCGACGCCGCGGGCGGCGGCCCAGGCGTTCAGCTGGGCCATCCGGCGCGGGGAGCCGGTGCCGATCCGGGCCGCGCGGCCGGCGCCGGCCAGCTTCTCCACCAGCTCGGCCAGGGCCAGGCCCTCGTGGGCGACCAGGGCGTCGCGGACGTCCTCGCGCTCGGGGACGGCGGCCAGCACCAGGCCCTCGGGGGCGGCGGTGGGCAGGTCCTTCAGCGAGTGCACGGCGAAGTCGATCCGGCCCTCCAGCAGCGCGTCGCGCAGCGCGGAGACGAACACGCCGGTGCCGCCGATCTGGGCCAGCGCCTCGCGCGAGGTGTCGCCGTAGGTGGTGATCTCGACCAGCTCGACGGCGCGCCCGGTGAGCCTGGTCACCTCGCGGGCGACCATGCCCGACTGGGCCATGGCGAGCGCGCTGCGCCGGGTGCCGAGCCGCAGGGCGGGGGCGGCCGGAGCCTGCTCCGTGATCGGTTGACCATTCATGAGGTGATCGTCCCGGTGGTACTCGTGGGATGGCTGACGGTTCATCCGGCGCTCCCGCCCGAGGGCTGGGGCCGGCCGCCGACGGGCGTGCCCGACACGGCGTGCACGGCCGCCGGGTCGAGGTCGAACAGTTCGCGCAGGGCGTCCGCGTAGGAGGCGCCGCCGGGCTCGGCGGCGAGCTGCTTGACCCGCACGGTGGGTGCGTGCAGCAGCTTGTCGACGACCCGCCGGACGGTCTGGGTGATCTCGGCGCGCGAGCGCTCGTCGAGGTCGGGCAGCCGGGAGTCCAGCCGGCCGAGCTCGGCGGCGACGACGTCGGAGGCCATCGAGCGCAGCGCGACGACGGTCGGCGCGATCCGGGCGGCCCGCTGGGCGGCGCCGAACGCGCTCACCTCGTCCGCGACGATCCTGGTGACGGCGTCCACGTCGCCCGCGCCGGGGCTGGCGGCGTGCGCGTGCGAGAGGCTCTCCAGGTCGACCAGCAGGGCGCCGGGCAGCTCGTGCACCGCGTGGTCGACGTCGCGCGGCATGGCGAGGTCGAGCAGCGCGAGCGGCTGCTCCGACCGGCGGGCGGCGACCGCGGCGGCGACGTCCTCGGCCCGGATCACCACACCGGCCGCGCCGGTGCAGGAGATCACCAGGTCGACGTCGGCCAGCGCCTGCGGCACCTTGGCCAGGTCCAGGGTGCGGGCCACGCCCGGGCCGAGGATCTCGACCAGGCGCTCGGCGCGGGCCGGCGTCCGGTTGGCGACCAGCAGGTCGGTGACGCCGGAGCGGACCAGGGTCGCGGCGGCCAGCGAGCTCATCGAGCCGGCGCCGACCACCAGGGCCCGCTTGCCGGCGATCTCGCCCGCGCCGGCCGCGACCTGCTCCAGGCCGAAGGTCACCAGCGACTGGCCGGCCTTGTCGATGCCGGTCTCGCTGTGGGCCCGCTTGCCGACCCGCAGCGCCTGCTGGAACAGCTCGTTCAGGCCACGCCCCGCGGTGTGCTCGTCCTGGGCCTTGGCCAGCGCGTCGCGCAGCTGGCCGAGGATCTGGCCCTCGCCGACGACCATCGAGTCCAGGCCGCAGGCCACCGAGAAGAGGTGGTGGACGGCGCGGTCCTCGTAGTGGACGTACAGGTGGGGGGTCAGCTCCTCCAGGTCCACCCCGCTGTGGTGGGCCAGCAGCAGCGACAGCTCGGCGACGCCGGCGTGGAACTTGTCGACGTCCGCGTACAGCTCGATGCGGTTGCAGGTGTTGAGCAGCGCGGCCTCGGCGACGGTCGCCGTGGCCGCGGCGTCGTGCAGCAGCCGGGTCGGCGCGTCACCGGTCAGCGCGGCGCGCTCCAGCACGCCGACCGGCGCCGTCCGGTGGCTCAGTCCTACGACGAGAAGACTCACGCCCGCCCCCCACAGATCCTCGTGTTCATGCGGGCATCACCGCGGACAGGTCGCCCTCGCCGCCCTTGGCGGTCTTGCCCTTGGCCTGCTCGGCCTGGTCCTTGGCGGCGGCCTCGGCGCGGCCCTTGCCGCTGCCGCCGGCCGCGCGGCGCAGCTTGGCGGCCGCGGCGCGGACCGGGCCGGGGGCGCGGTCGAGCACCGACTCGGTGTGGTCGGGCTCCTCGCCGGCCTTGCGCTGCTCGTGGAAGGCCAGGATCTGCAGCTCGATGGAGAGGTCCACCTTGCGCACGTCCACGCCGTCCGGGACGGTCAGCACGGTCGGGGCGAAGTTGAGGATGCTGGTGACGCCGGACTCGACCAGGCGGTCGCAGACCTGCTGGGCGGCGCCGGGCGGGGTGGTGATGACGCCGATCGAGACGTGCTGGCTCTCGACGATCGACTCCAGCTCGTCCATGTGGCGCACCGGCAGCCCGGCCGCCGTGGAACCGACGACGTTCGGGTCGGCGTCCAGCAGGGCGGCGACCCGGAAGCCGCGGGAGGCGAAGCCGCCGTAGTTCGCGAGGGCGTGGCCGAGGTTCCCGATGCCGACGATGACGACGGGCCAGTCCTGGGTCAGGCCGAGCTCGCGGGAGATCTGGTAGACGAGGTACTCGACGTCGTAGCCGACACCGCGGGTGCCGTAGGAGCCGAGGTAGGAGAAGTCCTTGCGCAGCTTGGCGGAGTTGACCCCGGCCGCGGCGGCCAGCTCCTCGGAGGAGACGGTCGGCACCGAGCGCTCGGAGAGCGCGGTGAGGGCCCGCAGGTAGAGGGGCAGGCGGGCGACGGTCGCCTCCGGGATGCCCCGGGCACGCGAGGGTCGGCGCGCGGCGCCCTGGTCGGGCGTCTGCGAACTGCTCTGTGGTGATCGGCCGATTGCCACGGTGCTCCTGTGGGTGAAGCTGGGCTTTGACAGCCAGGCTATGCGTTTGTGAACGTGTGCACAAAGATGGTGTCCGATTTGTCCCCGCACAGTGATGCGCATCACGCCGTGGAGCCCATAGCACCGCAGTCCGTCAGCACCACGGCCGGGGCGGGCACCCCGGGCAGCCACGGGCCGTACGGCGCCTCCCGGCGCAGCAGCGGGACGGCCGCCCCGGACGGGCGGGAGCGGGCCCGGCCGAGCCGCGGCCACGGCACCAGGGCCGCCTCGCGCAGGGCCCCCGCCAGGTCCTCCGGGGCCTGGTCCTCCGGCGCC
>NZ_JBFBDY010000263.1:0-8890 GCF_040683475.1 Kitasatospora sp. NPDC093558
AGGCCCGCGACGGCCTCGGCCAGCAGCGTCTTGGCCTTGCGGAGGTCGCCGAGGAACAGCCGGCCCTCCCCCACCATGCCGGCGAGGTCGGCGCGGGCCTCCTCGGTGCCGGGCAGGCCGTCGAGTTCGGCGAAGGCCCGGGCGGCGGCCTCAGCGGCCTCCTCGGCGAGGCCCCGGCGCCCGCAGGCGCGGGAGATGCGGGCGAGCTGGCGGGCCCGGCCGGGGGCGCCGAGCGCGTGGCCGTGCGCGTCGAGGGCGGTGGTGAGCGCGGCGACGGCGTCCAGACCGCGCCCGCCGGCGCCCTGGGTGGCGAGCACGACGAGGCCGCCGAGGACGAAGACGCCGAGCCGGGCGTCGCCGCTGACGTGGGCGGCGCGCAGCGCGGCGACGAAGGCCCGCTGGGCGGCGGCGTCGTGGCCGAGGTCGTAGGCGGCCCAGCCGGCCAGCCGGGCGAGCCGGCTGGCCTGGCCGTAGAGGTCGCGGCCGAGCCGTTCGTCGTAGGCGCCGAGCTCCAGGAGCTTGGCCACCATGGCGAGTTCGGCGCGGGCCGGGCCGAGGACGAGGCCGCCGCCGCACGAGCGTTCCAGCCGTTGCTTGCTGCGGTAGGAGAGGCCGAGTTCGCCGACGAGTCCGGGGTCGACGCGCAGGGCGCCCTCGCCGCCGCCGACCGGCGGGGGCGGGGAGGAGAGCCGCTCCGCGGCCTGGTCGAGGTCGGCGCTGCGGAAGAAGTCGGTGAGGCGGACGGGCCCGGCGTCGGTGGCCGCCTCGCGCAGGGCGGTCTGGGCGGTGTCGGCGGTCCACGGGTCGGTGAGCAGCCGGGGCGAGAGGATCTTGGCGCCGCGGTGGCCGCCCATGCGGCCCCAGAGCTGCTCGTAGGTGACGGCCATGCCGAGGGTGCGGCTGAGCACCTCGCACACGGTCTGGTCGTGCGGGCTGCGCGGCACCATGCCCCGGTCGCGCCACTTGTAGGGGGCGGTGGAGCTGATCGCCAGGCCGGGCGGCAGGGCGAGGCTCACCTCGCGGGCGAGCCGCTCCGGACTCCAGCCGAGCTGGTGCAGTATCCGGGCCAGTTCCTCGTTCCGCCTTCGCTCCAGATCGGCCATGGCACGACGGTAGCGGTCCTTCCGGGTCCCGTGCCGGTGGCATGCACAGACGAGTGGCGTACGGCGGGGCGCGCACGGGAGGCGAGCACGGCCGGCAACGGCCGAGGGCCGCTTCCCGATCGGGAAGCGGCCCTCAACTTCTGTGGAGCTATGGGGAATTGAACCCCAGACCTCTTGCATGCCATGCAAGCGCTCTACCAACTGAGCTATAGCCCCTTGACCTGCGATGTCACCGGGGTTTCCGTCCGGCTTCCCTCGGCGACATCGACTACTTTACACGGTCACCCGTGTGCTCCCCTAATCCGTTTCCGCCGCGGGCCCCGGGCCGGGCGGATGACGGCACGTCCGCGAGACACCGGGCCCACAACGCACGAAGGCCGCCACCCGATGCGGGTGGCGGCCTCTCGCCGACTGTGGAGCTATGGGGAATTGAACCCCAGACCTCTTGCATGCCATGCAAGCGCTCTACCAACTGAGCTATAGCCCCGCGACACGTGGGGCCCCGGCTTGGCCGGAACCACTGGTGCGGAGTGGAGCTATGGGGAATTGAACCCCAGACCTCTTGCATGCCATGCAAGCGCTCTACCAACTGAGCTATAGCCCCGCAGTCACCGGATCTCCCGCTTCCCTTCCGGGCCGCGTTCCTTCCCTGCGAACGAGGAAGACTCTAGCTGGTCAGGCCCGGAACTGCGAAATCCGCCCCTGCGGTCCCCCTCCGGGGCCCGCGCTCCCACTCCACACCCCGCCGCCGACACTCAGGTGTCGTCGCCGATGACCGGCTGCGGGAGCGTGCCCGCGTTGTGCTCCAGCAGGCGCCAGCCGCGCGCGCCCCGGCCCAGCACCGACCAGCAGCAGTTGGACAGCCCGCCGAAGCACTCCCAGAGCGGCGGCTCCAGACCGAGCAGGCGCCCGAGCATCGTGCGGATCGTCCCGCCGTGGCTGACCACGACCAGCGTCCCGCTCTCCGGCAGCTTGTCGACGGCCTCCAGCACGACGGGCACCGAGCGGTCCGCGACCTCGCTGGACAGCTCGCCGCCGCCGCGCCGCACCGGCTCCCCGGCCGCCCAGGCCGCGTACTCCTCGGGGTAGCGGGCCCGGATCTCGGCGTTGGTCAGCCCCTGCCAGGAGCCCGCGTACGTCTCCCGCAGGCCCTCGTGGTGCTGCACGTCGAGCCCGGTGATCCTGGCGAGCTCGTCGGCGGTGCGCTTGGCCCGCTTGAGGTCGGAGGAGATCAGCAGGTCGGGGCGGAGCCCGGAGAGCAGCCGGGCGGCGCGCTGCGCCTGCAGCACGCCGTGGCCGGTCAGCTCGATGTCGGTCGTGCCCTGGAATCGCGATTCGAGGTTCCAGGAGGTCTGGCCGTGGCGCCAGAAGACGATGCGCGGGCCCCGCGCGTCGCGGCTCAGAACTGCTCCTCGGGCTTGCCGAAGTCGTCGGCCGGGGCGACGGCGTTGCCGGCCTGGTCGGTGTGGGCGTCCGGACGGTTGCGCGAGGCGAGGGCGTCCTCGGGCAGCGGCAGCTCGGGGCAGTCCTTCCAGAGCCGGTCCAGCGAGTAGAAGGAGCGCTCCTCGGAGTGCTGGACGTGCACGACGATGTCCAGGTAGTCGAGGAGGATCCAGCGGCCCTCGCGCTCGCCCTCGCGGCGCACCGGCTTGATGTCCAGCTGCTCGCGCAGCTGGTCCTCGATCTCCTCGGCGATGGAGCGGACCTGGCGGTCGTTGTTCGCGGAGGCGATCAGGAAGGCGTCGGTGATCGACAGCACCTCGCTGACGTCGAACGCGATGATGTTGTGCGCCAGCTTGTCGGCCGCCGCCTGCGCGGCGACGGTGATGAGCTGCTGGCTGTGGTCGGTGACGGTCACGGTGTTCTTCCGGCTCGGCGGCTTGGGGGCTGCCCCGACGCACCGCCGGGACCGCCTTCCAGGATCTCACGCCGCCCGGGCGGCCCCCGAACCGCTTTTTTTCGGTGCGCGGAGGCTTCCCGGTGGTGGGGGCCGGGCCGCCCGGCCCCCACGCACCGCCGGCGGTCCGGCTACTGCGTCTTCGGCGCCTGGTAGTCCTTGCCGAGGACGACGACCAGGTCGGCGTTCTGGGCGTCCGCGACCTTCTTCGCCGCCGTTTCCGGCAGCCCGAGGCTGGTCGCCAGCGACTTCGCGGCGGCCTGCCGGGCGTCGTCGGTGTAGCGGATCTCACTGGTCGCCTGCGGCGCGCCCTTGGCGCCGCCGGGGATGAAGGTCAGGCCCGCGTTCACGATCTGGACCTGCGCGGCGGCGGCCGCCTGGTCGTTGCCGCTGGAGTCCTGGATCGACACGCGCGCCGGGGCGTCGCCCGCGACGGCGGACTTCACGGTGCCGCCGAGCACGTCCTTGACCTGCTTGCCCGCGGTGGCCTCGTCCAGCGAGCCGTCCGGCTTGACGGTCAGCGTGGCCGTGCCGAAGTGGCTGTCCTTGGCCTGCTGGGCGAGCTGCGCCAGCACCCCGGCGAGGGCGTCCTCGGGCAGCGACGGGTCGAGCACCGCGTTCATCCGGTGCACGTCGTCCTTGGCCTCGTTGAAGTCGGTCGGCATGGTGCGCACGACGGCGTCCATGACCTGCCCGAACCGGGCGAGCTGGGCGTCGCGGTTCTCCCCCGCCGCCTGGAGGGTGGCGTAGGCGACCGCGGCCTTGCCGTTGAGCAGGGTGTTCTTGCCGGCCGCGGCGAGCAGGGCGCCGTCCGGCTTGCCGCCGTCGTGGGTCTCGGCGTTGGTGTCCACCCGGACCCCGCCGAGCTGGTTGACCAGCAGTTCCAGGTAGGGGGTGTCCAGCCGCCAGGTGCCGGCCACGGGGGCGCCGAGCACGGTGGCCAGGCCGTCGCGGGTGGCGGCGGCGCCCATGGAGGGGTCGAGCGCCTGGCCGATGGAGGCGACCGCCGGGTCCCCGGGGCCGGGCAGCCGCAGGGTGTCGGGGAGCAGCAGCACGGTGCCCTTGCTCCCGGCCGCGTCGTTGACGAGCAGCGCGCTGGAGACCTTGCCCTGGAGGTCGCGCAGGTGCACGACGTTGACCTGGCGCTTGCCGGCCGCCTTGGCGGCGGTCTGCTTGTTGTCGCCGGTGAGGAACAGGTAGCCGCCGACGCCGCCCGCGGCGAGGGCGACGACCGCCCCGAGGGCGATCAGCCGGTTGCGCAGCCGCCGGCGGCGCTCGGCGCGCACCTCGCTGCGGGACTCGGCGAACTTGAGCCAGTCGATGACGTCCTCGGTCTCCTCCGCCTCCTCGTCGACGAAGGTGAACTCACCGGTGGCATAGGCGTCCTTGGGTTCCTTGGCGCCCCTGGGGGTGCGGCTGCCGCCGACCATCTCGGACGGCTGCGCGGGCTTGGCCGGCGCGGCCTCGGCGGGCCTGGGCGTGCGCGGGCGCGGCGGCACGGGCGCGACGGCGGGCGCCGGGGCGAGGGGCTCGGGCGCGGCGGGGGCCATCGGGGCGGCCGCCCCGGCCTGCGGCCCGGCCGCCGGGTACGCCTGCTGCTGGTACCCGTCGTAGCCGTCATGGCCGTACGGCTGCGGCTCCTGGTACCCGTAGCCGCCCTGCTGGTACGCCTGCACGGGCTGCCCGTACTGGTCGTACTGCCCGGGGGCGTGCGCCGACTGCTGCCCGTACTGGTCGTACCCGTCGTACTGCTGCGGTGCGTGCGCGGGGTCCTGCTGGTACGCCTGGTACGGCTGCTGCTGGTACTGCCCCTGGTAGCCGCCGTACGGGTCCTGCCCGTACGCGGGCGCGGCCGGCACCGGCTGCCCGTACTGGTCGTACTGCTGGGGGGCCTGCACCGGCTGCTGCCCGTACGGCTGGTACTGCGGGTACTGCCCGGTCGACCAGTCCTCCGGACGCTGCCCCGCGTCGCCGCCGCTGCGATCAGTCACGCATACGCTCCTGGTCAGGTCCCGTGCGGCGCGTACAGCGCCCGCTTGTCGATGTAGCGGACCACGCCGTCCGGCACGAGGTACCAGACCGGCTCGCCCTTGGCGACCCGGTTGCGGCAGTCCGTGGAGGAGATGGCCAGCGCGGGGACCTCCACCAGGGAGACCCCGCCCACCGGGAGTCCGGCGTCCGACAGAGTGTGCCCCGGCCGGGTGCACCCGATGAAGTGGGCGAGCGAGAAGAGTTCGTCGGAGTCGCGCCAGGAGAGGATCTGGGCGAGCGCGTCGGCGCCGGTGATGAAGAAGAGGTCGGCGTCGGGGTGCTGCGCGTGCAGGTCGCGCAGGGTGTCGACGGTGTACGTCGGGCCCTCGCGGTCGATGTCGATCCGGCTGACCGAGAACTGCGGGTTCTCGGCGGTGGCGATGACCGTCATCAGGTAGCGGTCCTCGGCCGGGGTGACCTGGCGGTCGCTCTTCTGCCACGGCTGCCCGGTCGGCACGAAGATCACCTCGTCCAGGTGGAACGCGCTCGCCACCTCACTGGCGGCGACCAGGTGGCCGTGGTGGATCGGGTCGAAGGTGCCGCCCATCACGCCGAGGCGCTTCTTCACCGGTTCCGGTCCGCCGGGAATCCCGGCCTGCTCTCCCATGGCGAGACACCTTACGCGACGCCCGTTGCGGTGCGGGAACACCCGTGTGGGGGCCGCCGGCGGGTCCGGCCCGCACCCGCGTAAGGGCCCGGACATGCGTGAGGGAGCGGCCGGCCGGTGTGCCGGACGCTCCCCGAGCGGCCCCGGGCCGGCTCAGCGGTCCCGGTTGAAGCGAGTCGTCACGAAGAGCAGGAGCAGCAGGACGAACAGGGCGGCGCCACCCGTGAGGTACGGGTTGAGGCTGTCGTGGTTGCCCCCCTCGCCATCGGCGAGCAGGTTCAGGACGGGCAGTGCGGCGGCGTTCATGGTCGGCTGGACCTTCTCGGCTCGGAGGACGGACCTGGGGGGTGCTGGCGGGCCGGTGAGGGCCCACCCGTCATCGTACGGGGGGTGACGCGGCAACCGCTCGGCGGCCCACCGCCGCTGACCGGACGTGAGCGAACGGCGCCACCGCGCCGATGGACAAAGCCTTAGTTGCCGCGGAAGGCGCGGGCCATGATCCAGATCAGCAGCCCGACCCCGACGAACGACGCGATGATGATGATCCGCAGGAACAGGCCCGGGCCGGGCTCGTCCGAGATCGGCGTGGCCAGGCTGACAAGGGCGTCGGTGGACATCTGCGGGGCTCCTCGGACTGCTCGGTTACCGCGGCCGGGTCCGGTCTCGGTTCTCCAGGGCCCTCAGGGTAAACCGGCCTCACACCCGCGCCCGCCACCGGCCCCTTCGGCGCGGCCCGGCCCGCGCGTACGCTGGCCCCGGGGACGAGTACGCAACCGCGGACGTTGCACAGGCAGTCGTTACAGGCGAAGACCAGCGGGGGCCGGCCACCGGCCGGGGCCGCCGTCGACCAGGAGGGTACTCAACCATGACCGACACCACCGCGAAGACCCCGAGCCGGCGCCGCCAGCGCTTCCCCGAGATCTCCACCCGGGCCTGGGAGCACCCCGCCGACCGCTCCGCCCTGGTCGCGCTGCGCCGGCTGACCGGCTTCGACGACGTCCTCAAGAAGCTCGCCGGCCTGGTGTCGGAGCGGGCGATCCGGCTGATGTTCCTGGCCACCGCCGTGAAGACCTCCGAGCGGCAGTTCCCCGAGCTGTACGACATGGTGCGCGACGCCGCCTACGTGCTCGACCTGGAGAAGGTCCCGGACCTCTACGTCACCCAGGACCCGGCGGTCAACGCGTACACGATCGGCATCGACACCCCGATCATCGTGATCACCAGCGGGCTCGTCGAGCTGCTGGACGAGGAGGAGCTGCGCTCGGTCATCGGCCACGAGGTCGGCCACGCGATGTCCGGCCACGCCGTCTACCGGACGATGCTGCTGATCCTCACCAACATCGCCACCCGGATCGCCTGGGTGCCGCTCGGCAACCTGGCGATCATGGCGATCGTCACCGCGCTCAAGGAGTGGTTCCGCAAGGCCGAGCTGTCCAGCGACCGGGCCGGCCTGCTGGCCGGGCAGGACCTCCAGGCCTCCATGCGGGCCCTGATGAAGCTGGCCGGCGGGCACAACCTGGCCGAGATGAACGTGGACGCGTTCCTGGAGCAGGCCGAGGAGTACGAGAAGGCCGGCGACCTGCGCGACGGCGTGCTCAAGCTGCTCCAGGTGCTGCCGCAGAGCCACCCGTTCGCCGTGGTGCGGGTCGCCGCGCTGAAGAAGTGGGCCGAGAGCGACGAGTACCGCTCGATCCTGGCCGGCGCCTACCCGCGCCGCGGCGACGACCCGGACACCTCGGTCACCGAGCAGTGGAAGGCCGCCGCCGACCACTACACGACGTCCGTCAAGGAGAGCAAGGACCCGCTGATGGGCCTGATCCGCGACGTGGCCGGCGGCGCCGCGACCGTGGGCGGCAAGATCCGCGACACCTTCACGGGCGCGGGCACGCGCTCCGGTTCCGCGCCCAAGGACGGCGACGAGTCGTAACAACCACACCACCGCCGACGGCCGGTGAGCCCCGCCCGGGGCCGCCGGCCGTCGTCGTTCCGGAAAGCCCCGGCACCGATCGGCTACCGATCAGCTCCCGGCCAGCACCCCGCACACCTGCCACGCCGGGTGCGCGTGGTTGCCCGGGTCGAGCGCCGCCGGCCCCGGGACCTGGGTGCCCTGCGGGGTCGCGAGCACCGGCTGCAGGAAGCCCGCCATCGACGTCGTGCACGGCTCCGGCCCGGCCTGCACCACCGCGTCGACCAGCCGCAGCTGCGCCGCGCCGAGGTCGATCCGGTCGAACTGGAAGGTCAGCTCACGGCGCACGGTCTCCAGCGTCACCGGCGCACCGGCCGGGGCTCCGGCCTGCCGGAGCGCGTACACGAAGGTGTGGTCGGTGGTGATCTGCAGCGTGCCGCTGTCCGCCTCGTCGACCCGCATCGCGCCGATCACCTTCACGGTGTCGGTCGCCAGCGCCACCTGCGCCGGGTCGAAGCGGACCACCCAGCCGGTCACCGCGTGGTGCCGGTCGTCGACGGGCTGTGCCACGCTCGCGTCGAACTGCGCCTGCTCGCCGGGCGTCACGAAGGCCCGCACGTCGGCGGTGGCGCCCTGGACGAGCGCGGTCGGCGCCAGCGAGGAGGCGACCAGGTAACGCTGCACGGTGTCGAGCGCCTTGCTCACCTCGACCCGGCTGAAATGCTCGGTGGACGCTCCGGCGGGGGTGTTCAGCCCGATCGTCCCGTCCCCGTACCCGGCCGCCAGCGCGGCGAACGGATTCGCCGGGTCGGCGACCGGCCGCACCGCCGAAGCCGGGCTCAACGCGACCAGACTGACGGTCAGTTGGCTGCCCTCGGGACGCGCGGAGGTACCCTTCGGCGAGCTGACCCCGAAGTACACGGCGGCCGCGAAGGCCATCAGGATGAGCAGCAGCAGCGCGAGCGCCTGGCGGGGCACGGTGCCGAACGGGCCGAGCCGCACCTTGGGCCGGGTGGCCCGGCCGAAGGAGCCGGCCAGCCGCTCCCGGGCGGACAGCTCCTGGATCCGGGCAGCCCGCACGAACGATTCGTCGAAGACGACGGACCGGTACTCGTCCTCGTTTCCGGACCCACCGTCGGGCGTACCCTCCGGAGGCTCTCGCGGGTCACCCACACCACCAGGGTAGGCGCACCCCCGCTCCGTCACGAGGGTGCTCACGCAGATTCCCGGGAACGCTGCGTGACCGCCCGCCCCGGGCGCACGACCCGCGCGGGCTCAGCCGGCCGGCGCCGTGACCACCAGCGACGGCTCGGCGGGCGGGGCCGGTACGGGCGTCGGGTCGACCC
>NZ_JBFBDY010000264.1:0-8885 GCF_040683475.1 Kitasatospora sp. NPDC093558
GACGGGCGGCCGGGCGCGGCGCCGTCCCGGGCCCGTGGGGGCGGGGCGGCCGGCGAGCGCCCAGGCCCACGTGTCCAGCCCGATCCGGTAGATCCGCCGGGAGCCCTCGGCGAGTCCGGAGGCGGCGAGGTAGCGCTCGACGGCGACGGCGTACTCGACGGGGGGAAGCTCGACCATCATTCGTCCTTTGCCGCAGTAAATGCATGACTCCAGGGCACTCGAATGGTATCCGGGAATCGCAGTAAACAGCAGGTGAACCGGCATGATGATGGCAATTTACTGCGGCAATGACAGCTGTCCGAAGAATTGATACCGAAAGGCTCAAGTTTCCCCGCCGAAACCCTTGAACGCCCGCTCCGCCCGGAGGCAGACTTGCCGCCCATGGCAGTGGAAACGGAACGGATTCCGGCCCGTCGACGACGCCCGGGGAGCCGTCTCGCCGTGCTGGGCGAACGCGACTTCCGGCGGTTCTTCACGGGCTACGCGACCTCCCTCCTCGGCTCCGCGATGGCGCCGGTGGCGGTGACCTTCGCGGTCCTCGGCGGCGATGACGGTGGAGGCACCGGGCTGGGCTGGGTGATGGCCGCCCGGATCCTGCCCGTGGTGCTGGTCCTGCTGGCCGGCGGAGTGGTCGCCGACCGGCTCGGCAGCCGCCGCGTGATGCTCGCCTCGGACGGGCTCCGCGGCGTCGTCCAGGCCCTGTTCGCCGTGCTGTTGGCGACTGGGCGGGCGCCACTGTGGGCGATGGTGGCGCTCGTCGCCGCCTGGGGGATCGGCGAAGGGCTGTTCATGCCGGCGCTCGGCGCGCTGGTGCCCGCCCTGGTGCGCCGCGAGGAGCTCTTCGGCGACGCCAACACGCTGCTGGGGATGGCCCGTTCGGTCGCGACCGTGGCCGGTCCCGCACTGGCCGGCGTGGTCACGGCGGTGTGGGGTCCGGCAGTGGTGCTGGCGGTCGACGCGGTGACGTACGGGATCGGCGTGCTCGCGCTGTACCCGCTGCGCCTGTCCGGCGCGGCGTCGGACGGCGGGGGCGAACCGCTCGGCGGGGGCGAGTCGCTCCTCGCCGACCTCCGCGCCGGCTGGTCGGAGTTCAACTCCCGGCCGTGGCTGTGGATCACGACCGCCCACATAGGGCTCTTCAACCTGCTGGTGTGGGCGCCGTTCCTGGTCCTCGGGCCGCTCACCGCGCAGCGGGAGTTCGGCGGCGCGCGCGCCTGGGGCGCGGTGATGGCCGTGTACGGAGCCGGGGCGGTGCTGGGCGGGCTGCTGATGCTCGGCCGCCGCCCGGGCCGGCCGCTGGCGGCGGCAACCGTGGCGACACTGGGCTGGGCGCTGCCCTCGGGGGCGCTCGCGGCCGGGGCGGCACTGCCGTGGGTGGTGGCCGGGGCGCTGGTGGCGGGCGTCGGCTCGGCGGTGTGCGGCACGCTGTACGGCACGACGATGCAGCGCTGGGTGCCGCCGGAGGCGCTGGGCCGGGTGACGTCCTTCGGCGCGCTGGGCGCCTTCGTCCTCGGGCCGGTGGGCCTGGCGGCGGCGGGACCGCTGGCGGGCCGGCTCGGGACGGGGACCGTTCTGGGGGTCGGAGCCCTGTGGCAACTCGGCGCCGCTGCCGCGGTGTTGGCCGTGCCGGCGGTACGGACCCGCCCTTGGGAGGGTGACAAGGAACCCACCTGAACCCGCCCCGGGGAGGGCGATAAGGAACCCACCTGAACCCGCCCCCGGCACCCCCGGCGGCGCCGTCCACTCCCTCCCCTCCCCATCCCCCCGCCCCACCCCCCACCCCGCCCCCGGGCGCCCCGGGCGGCCCAGTCGTACGGTGGAGGGTGCGGGGGTGCACGGAGGAGGTTCGTCATGCCCGGTTCGCTCACCATCAGCCACCACGAGGCCGCGGTGGCCCTCGACCACACGGACGCCGCACGGCTCGCCACCGTGCTGGAGGAACTGGCCTATCTGCTGGAGATCCCCGGCCCGAACCGGATCAACGACGCGCAGCTCACCGTCCTGTGCGAGGGCCGCACGGCGGACCGCGCAGAGCTGTCGCACTGGTCCCGGGCGCTCGCGGCGCAGCTGAAGGGCCGGCTCTAGCCCGACGCGCCCACGCCGGCACCGGGCCCGCCGTACGATGACGCGCGGGGCGGGCGGTTGCCGCACGCCTCCCGGGTGCCGGGGTGGCCGGCGGCCGGCCCGGTGGAGGGTGAGGGTGGGGGCCCGAGCGTGCCGCAGTCCGTACCGCAGTCCCGGCAGCCGGCCTGGCTGACCGTGCCGACGCCGCTGCCGAGCGGCCCGATGCACGTCGCGGTGACGCCGCTGGGCGTCGCGGCGGCCGGTTACGGCGGGCGCGACGGCGAGCTGCCGGCCTGTACCGACGAGGCGAAGATCGCCGCCGTCACCGACCGGATCGGCGCCTACCTGGCGGGCCGCAGCCGGGAGTTGGGCCTGCCGATCGACTGGAGCCTGAGCAGCGGCCCGCACCGGACGGTGCTGCGGACGCTGTGGCGCGAGGTGCCGTACGGGCGGACCATCACCTACGGCGAACTGGCCGCGCGCAGCGGCGTGTTCGAGGACGTGACCGAGCCGGGGCTGGCGGCCCGCACGGTCGGGCAGATGATGGCCGCCAACCCCGTCGCGCTGCTCGTGCCGTGCCACCGGGTGGTGGCGGCGGACGGCATCGGGGGTTTCGGCGGCGGCCGGGTCGGGATCGAGGTGAAGCGCTGGCTGCTCACCCTGGAGGGGGTGCTGGAGCCGACCCTCGACTGGAACGGCCCGCTCTGACGCTGGAACCGTGACGCCGGAGCCATGACGCCGGAACCGTGACGCCCGAGCCATGAAGCCCGAGCCGTGACGCCGGAGCCGTCGGCAGTGGAACGGCCCGCGCCGGATGCGAGAGGATGGCACCCGGCATTCCGACAAGTTCGAATAGCAAATCGAACAAATATCGATCAAGTGATCTAGTCGTACTATTTGTTCGGTTATTCCGAACCACTCGAATGAGTGATTGCGGCGTGCCTCCGATCGGGCCCACCATGAAGTTGCACCATGAATATGCAAGGCGACACTTCATCGGGTTTGCGAAGGGCGCTCCTATGTCGACCGAAACGAATGCCGGTATTCCTGCGCCGGGCGCGCAGCCGGAGATCCGGCAGCAGCAGAGTCTGAGCACGGCGGGGGCGCGGAACCTCGCCACGACCACCAAGTCCGCGCCGCAGATGCAGGGCATCAGTCCGCGCTGGCTGCTCAGGATGCTGCCGTGGGTGCAGGTCTCCGGCGGTACCTACCGGGTGAACCGTCGCCTGCGCTACTCGATCGGCCGCGGCCGGGTGAGCTTCGTCAAGACGGGCGCCGAGGTGCGGATCGTCCCGCCGAGCCTCACCGAGGTGCCGGTGCTGCGCGGCTTCCAGGACGAGGCGCTCCTGGAGGAGCTGGCCGGGCGCTTCGTGCAACGCGAGTTCTCCGCGGGTGATGTCCTGGTCTCCGCCGGTGCGGAGATCAGCGAGGTCTTCATCATCGCGCACGGCAAGCTGGAGCGGATCGGAACCGGCAAGTACGGCGAGGACGCGGTCATCGGCACCCTCGCCGACGGCGACCACCTCGGCGACGAGGCCCTGCAGGCGGACACGAACACCTGGCCCTACACGGTGAAGGCGGCCACCGCCGGCACCGTGATGGTGCTGCAGTGGCCCGCCTTCCAGGAGTTGCACGACCGCTCCGAGGCGCTGCAGCTCCAGATCATGGAGTACCTGAACGGCTTCCAGCAGGCGCAGAACAAGCACGGCGAGGCCTCGATCGACCTCTCCGCAGGCCACGAGGGCGAGTTCGAGCTGCCCGGCGCCTTCGTCGACTACGAGCTGAAGCCGCGCGAGTACGAGCTGAGCGTCGCCCAGACGATCCTCAAGGTGCACAGCCGGGTCGCCGACCTCTACAACCAGCCGATGAACCAGACCGAGCACCAGTTGCGGCTGACGATCGAGGCCCTGCGCGAGCGCCAGGAGCACGAGCTCGTCAACAACCCCGAGTTCGGCCTCCTGCAGAACGCCGAGTACGACCAGCGGATCCAGACGCACTCCGGCCCGCCCACGCCGGACGACATGGACGACCTGCTCAGCCGCCGGCGCAGCACCAAGATGTTCCTGGCCCACCCGAAGGCGATCGCCGCCTTCGGCCGCGAGTGCAACAAGCGCGGGCTCTACCCGGGCACGGTCGAGGTCGAGGGCAAGCACGTCACCTCGTGGCGCGGCGTGCCGGTCTTTCCGTGCAACAAGATCCCGATCATCGGCGGCCACACCAGCTCGATCATCGCGCTGCGGGTCGGCGAGGACAACCAGGGCGTCATCGGGCTGAACCAGACCGGAATTCCGGACGAATACCAGCCGGGCCTCTCGGTGCGGTTCATGGGAATCGACGAGAAGGCCATCATCTCCTACCTGGTCAGCGCCTACTATTCGGCCGCCATCCTGGTGCCGGACGCGATCGGCGTCCTGGAGAACGTGGACATCGCCCAGCGGTAAGGCGACCGCGACGGACCGGCTGCCGAAAGCCGGGCTGTACCTCGTCCGCACCGAGCAGCCAAGTGCCGCAGCCGAGCAGCCGAGCACCGAGTACGAGCACCGCACGCCACCCGGCCCGGGCCCAGCTCCCGGGCCGGGCGGCGCCCAGCGCGCCCTACCGCGCACCGGCCGGCCGCGTCGCCCCAAGGCGGCGGCCGGCCTTCTCACGACAGGTCATCAGGGGGAGGAACCCATGACGAGCCCCACGCTGGAGCGGGACCACAGGGAGGGCCACGAGGCCGCAGACGTGCTCGCCCGGGCCCGCGGTCTGGTCGACCCGGTCCTGCGGGCCGCCGTCGACTCGCTGCCGGGCGCGATGCGCAAGGTCGCCGGCTACCACTTCGGCTGGTGGGAGGCGGACGGTTCGCCCTCCGCCTCGCCCTCCGGCAAGGCGATCCGCCCGGCCATGGTCCTCGCCGCCGCCCAGGCCCTCGGCGGCGACCCGGCCACGGCCACGGCCGCCGCGGCGGCCGTCGAGCTGGTGCACAACTTCACCCTGCTCCACGACGACGTCATCGACCGCGACGAGACCCGCCGCCACCGCCCCACCGCCTGGCGGGTGTTCGGCACCACCGAGGCGATCCTGGCCGGCGACGCAATGCACTCGCTGGCGCTGCGGCTGCTGGCCGAGGACACCCACCCGGCCGCCCGGTCCGCGGTCCGCCGCCTCACCGACTGCGTGGTCGAGCTCTGCGAGGGCCAGCAGATCGACTGCGCCTTCGAGCAGCGGGACGACGTCTCGCTCGCCGAGTGCCTCGCGATGGCCGAGGCGAAGACGGGTGCCCTGCTCGGCGCTGCCTGCGCGATGGGCGCGGAGTACGGCGGCGCGTCCGAGCGGGCGGCGAAGGCGATGGACGGCTTCGGGCGGGAGATCGGCCTGGCGTTCCAGCTGATCGACGACCTGATCGGCATCTGGGGCGATCCGGCCGTCACCGGCAAGCCGGTCGGGGCGGACCTGGTGGCGCGGAAGAAGTCGCTGCCGGTGGTCGCCGCGCTCGGCTCGGACACCCCGGACGGCGCCCGGCTCGCCGAGCTGTACGTGCTGGAACGTCCGCTCAGCGCCGAGGAGTTGGCGCTCTGCGCGGCGGCCGTCGAGGGTGCGGGCGGGCGCGGCTGGGCGCAGGGCGCGTCGTGCGAGCGGATGGCCGCCGCGATGGACCTGCTCGCCGTGGCCGTGCCCGAGCCGGCCCGGGCGGACGAACTGCTCGCGCTCGCCGAGCTGGTGACGCGCCGCACCCACTGACCGCGCCGCGCGGGGGAGTGGGAAGTCGGCCCGCCCGACTTCCCACTCCCGTCACGCCCGTTCCCGTCACGTCCGCTCTCGCAGCCCCCGCCCGTACCCGGACCAGCCCCCACCTGTCCGCTCCCGACGGCTTCCTTCCGGGTGCTGACCGACGCCTCCCCGCCTAGCATTCCCCTATGTAGCGATTTGTCCGAATCCTACTGGGGAGTGACAGCATGGTCAGCCCGGCCCTCGTCGATCCGACCACCGTCCGTGCGACGGCCGCCGAGGCGTGGCTGCGCGGCTACCCGATCCTGCGGAACTACCGCGCCCTGTACACACAGGCGCTGGACGACGCCGACCCGGCGTACGTCGGCGGCTTCGGCGTCTTCCGCCACCACCTGCCGCCGGCCGCCCTCGACGCCACGGCCGCCGCCGACCGAGCCGTCGACCGCGACACCCCGGCCTCGTCGGCCTGGCTCGACCTGCGCGCCGAGCACTGGGTCGTCTCCGTTCCCGCCGAGGGCGGCTACTACGTCCTGCCGGTCCACGAACTCGACACCGTGTACGCCGGGTTCGTCGGCGCCCGCGCCACCGGCCCGGAGGCCGGCGACCACCTGGTGGCCGGCCCGGACTGGCAGGGCGAACCGCCGCCGGGCGTCCGGAGCGTGATCCGCACCGCCACCCGCCTGGTCGGCATCGTCGCCCGCACGGAGCTCGCCGGACCGGAGCCCGCCGACGTCGCCGCGATGGAGACGGTCCGGCGGCAGTACCGGCTGCGCCCGTTGCACGAGTACGAGGGCGCCCCGGCGCCGCCGCCCGCCCCGGACCCGGTCTGGCCGGTCTGGCGGGACGAGGTGACGGACACCGTCGAGTTCCTCGCCTTCCTCGACTTCCTGCTCGGCTTCTTCCCGCTCCCGTCGCCCCGCCGGGCGGGCGCCGTCCCGCTCCCGTCCGCCGAACTCGACCTGCGCGGGCGCCTCACCGACCTCGGGATCGACGGCCGCGGCGAGTTCGAGCCCGCCGCCCTCCCGCTGGACGTGCGCGCCGAGATCGAGCACGGCATCGCCGACGCCCGCGCCCGGCTGGAGCGCGAGTCCGCCGCCCGCCCCGACGCGTCCGGCCTCGCCGGGACCCGCGAGCAGACCGGCGCCGACTACCTGCGCCAGGCCCTCGGCGCCCGGCTCGCGCCGTACGGGCTGCCCGCCGAGGAGGCCTGGTACGGCACCTGGACGGCCGACAGCGAGGGACACCGGCCGCCCGACGCGAGCGACCGCGACTACACGATCCGCTTCGGCCCCGGCGGGTTCCCGCCCGCCCGCTTCTCCTGGTCCGCCGCCCTGTACGAGCTGCCGGACCGCCGCCCGGTCGACAACACCCTCGACCGCTACGCGATCGGCGGCGCCACCCCGGGCCTGGTCCGCGACCAGGACGGCGGTCTGACGCTCTACGTCCAGCACAAGCGCCCCGCCAACGCCGAGCACTCCGCCAACTGGCTCCCGGCGCCGGACGGCCCGTTCACCGTCGTGCTGCGGCTCCACGGCCCCGAGGCGCCCGCACTCGACGGCCGCTGGCAGCTGCCGCCGCTCACCCCGCGCTGAACCCCGACCCCGCGCTGAACCCCGACCCCGACCGACCAAGACCCCGATCAAGACCAACCCCGACCGACCCCGACAGGACACCCGATGACCCAGCCCGAGCTGGAGGCCCTGGCCGCCGACGCGTACGTCTACGGCTACCCGCTCGTCGCCGGCCTCACCATGGTCGAGCGGTTCACCAAGGGCGGGATGGGCACCCTCCCGGCGGCGACGTTCAACCGCTTCAGCCACGCCACCCGGCTGGCCGCACCGGGGGACGACTTCGTCTCGGTCAACAACGACACGATCTACTCGATCGCCCAGCTCGACCTCTCCGAGGGCCCCCAGGTGCTGCACGTCCCGGACACCGCCGGGGCCTACTACGTGCTGCAGTTCGTCGGCGCCTGGACCGACAACTTCGCCTACCTCGGCAGCCGCGCCACCGGCACCGGTGCGCAGACCTGGCTGATCGTCCCGCCCGGCTGGCACGGCACCCCGCCCGACCCGGAGAAGGTGATCGAGGCGCCGACGACGGTCGCGACGGTGGTCGGACGGTTCGCCTGCGCGGGCCCCGACGACCTCCCGCGGGTCAAGGCCCTCCAGAGCGCGCTCACCCTCACCCCGCTGGAGCCGGGCGGCCTGGCCGCCGGCCTGCCCGAGCCCGACCAGGAGGTGCCCGAGCGGCTGGCGTTCTTCGAGCGGATGCGGGTCTGGATGCGGGCCTTCCCGCCCGCGGGCCCGGACGTCGAGTACGAGCGGCGCCTGGCCCCGCTGGGCCTCCTGGACGAGGGCGTCTCCCCGTACCGCGCGGCGGCCCCGGAGTGGACGCACACCCTCCTCAAGGGCCTGGCCGCCGGGCGCGAACGCGTCGAGGCGGCGACCCGCCCGCCCGAGGACCACCCGCTGGGGGAGTGGCGTTCGGCGCTGCACCTGTTCGACTACAACATCGACCACCTGGGCCCCGGCACCATCGACGACCCCGAGTGGCGCATCCCCGACCGCCGGGCCGGCTACCTGAGCCGCGCCGCCGCCGCCCGCGCCGGCCTGTGGGGCAACCACGCCTACGAGGCCTCGTACGCGATGACGTACGACGACTCTGACGGCCGCCCGCTCAGCGGCGCGAACCGCTACACGCTCCGCTTTGACCAGCCGCCGCCGGCCGAGGCGTTCTGGTCCGTCACGATGTACTCGCTCCCCGACTACTACCTCGTGGACAACCCGATCGAGCGCTACTCGATCGGCGACCGCACCCCGGGCCTCGTGCACGGCTCCGACGGCTCGCTCACCCTGACCCTCCAGCACGAGGAGCCCGAGGACCCGACGGAGCTCGCGAACTGGCTGCCCACCCCGGCGGGCGAGTTCCGCCCGATCATCCGGTTCTACCAGCCGAAGCAGTCCGTCCTGGACGGCACGTACCAGGTGCCCCCGATCCACCGGCACTGATCGTCCTCGGGCCGGGGCGCGGGCCTCTCAGTGCGGTGAGGCCGACGCGCCGCTCCTGGGGTGCGGCGCGCCCGTCGCGCCCGGGGCCGCCGTCGGGCC
>NZ_JBFBDY010000265.1:0-8829 GCF_040683475.1 Kitasatospora sp. NPDC093558
GACCGCCCGGCCGGTGGCGGTTTCCGTCGTGACGATCGCCCCTCGGGTGGTTTCCGTCGGGATGACCGTGACGAGCGTCCGCGTCGCGACGACCGTCCCTCCGGTGGTGGCTTCCGCCGTGACGACCGCCCCTCCGGTGGCGGTTTCCGTCGTGACGACCGTCCCTCGGGCGGCTTCAACCGTGACCGTGACGACCGCCAGGGTGGTGGCTTCCGTCGCGATGACCGTCCCTCCGGTGGCTTCAACCGTGACCGTGACGACCGCGGTGGCTTCCGTCGCGACGACCGCCCGGCCGGTGGCGGTTTCCGTCGTGACGATCGCCCCTCGGGTGGTTTCCGTCGGGATGACCGTGACGAGCGTCCGCGTCGCGACGACCGCCCGTCCGGTGGCTTCAACCGTGACCGTGACGACCGTGGCGGCTTCCGCCGTGACGACCGCCCCTCCGGCGGTGGCTTCCGCCGCGATGACCGTCCCTCGGGCGGCTTCAACCGTGACCGTGACGACCGCGGTGGCTTCCGTCGCGACGATCGCCCCTCCGGCGGTTTCCGTCGTGACGACCGTGACGACCGTGGTGGCTTCCGCCGTGACGACCGTGGTGACCGCGGCGACCGTGGCGGCTTCCGTCGCGACGACCGTGGTGACCGCCAGGGTGGTGGCGGCTACCGCCGTGACGACCGTGGTGGCCGCTTCGAGGGCCGCCGTGACGACCGCCGCGACGACCGCGGTGGCCGGGACTACGACGACCGCCGTGGCAACTACGAGCCCGTCAAGCGCCTGCCGATCCCGGAGGACGTCACCGGCTTCGAGCTGGACGCGGACGTGCGCCAGGAGCTCAAGAGCCTGCCCAAGACGCTCGCCGACGACGTCGCCCGCAACCTGGTGATGGTCGCCCGTCTGCTCGACGGCGAGCCGGAGGAGGCGTACCAGTACTCGCGCGTCGCGCTCCGCCTGGCCTCGCGCGTCGCGGCCGTCCGCGAGGCCGCCGGCTTCGCCTCGTACATGACGCAGCGTTATTCCGAGGCGCTCACCGAGTTCCGCGCCGCCCGTCGGATGACCGGCCGTGCGGACCTGTGGCCGGTGATGGCCGACTGCGAGCGCGGTCTGGGCCGTCCGGAGCGGGCGCTGGCGATGGCCGGCGAGCCCGAGGTGAAGCAGCTGGACAAGGCCGGCCAGGTCGAGATGCGCCTGGTCGCGGCCGGTGCGCGCACCGACATGGAGCAGTTCGACGCCGCCGTGGTGACACTGCAGAGCCCGGAGCTGGCCTCCAGCGCCGTGCACGCGTGGACGGCGCGGCTGCGGTACGCCTACGCCGAGGCCCTGATCGCGGCCGGCCGGGGCGACGAGGCCCGTGAGTGGTTCGTCAAGGCGGTCGAGGCCGACACCGACGGTTCGACCAACGCCTCCGAGCGCCTGGCCGAGATCGACGGCGTGGAGTTCGTGGACGCGCTCGACCCCGAGCTGGAGGACGAGGCCGACGAGGCCGAGGCCCCGGCGAAGAAGCGTGGCGGCGACGTCTCCGACGACCGCGTGATCTTCGAGGACGAGGAGGACGTCGAGGAGTACTACGACGAGGACGACCTCGAGATCGACGAGGACTTCGACGGCGTGGTGCCCGAGCGTTCCACCGACGCCAAGGCTGACGCCAAGGCCGAGGAGAAGACCGAGGCCAAGGCCGAGGAGAAGGCCGAGGCCAAGGCCGAGGAGAAGGCCGAGACCGAGGCCGACGCCGACGCCAAGAGCTGACGCACGACCCAACGAGTGAGGCCCTGCCGCACCCCGGGAGATCCGGAGTGCGGCAGGGCCTCACTGCGTCCAGCGCCCGGGCGCCTCAGCCCAGTTCGAGGTTGCGCAGCACCAGCCCGGTGGCCGGCTTCGGCCCGAACGAGGTGGACTTGCGCGGCATCGTGACGCCCTGCTCGGCGAGCCGCCGCACGACGCTCTCGCGCACCGGGTGCAGCAGGACGGCGGTGCCGCCGGTGCGGGCGGCCTCCCGTTCGGCGGCGGCGGCGGTGTGCAGGTAGCCGATGTCGTCCGGGCCGTCGGGGACGTGCCAGGTGTGGTCGAGCAGGGTGGTGTGCAGGACGGTCGCGTCGAGGTGGCGCCACTCCTCGGGGCGGTCGTGCGGCACGGTCGCGTCGAGCAGGGCCTCCTCGGGCTCGCCGACGAGCCAGAAGGACCCGTCGCCGCCGGTGAGGACGAAGCCGTTGCCGCCGTGTCGTTTCTGCTCGGCGAGCGCCTGGAGGGCGGAGGCGAGCGGGCCTGGGATCTCCTTGACCTTCCACTGGTCGCCCAGCCGCTCCAGCGCCTCGCCCACCGGCAGCCGGTACAGCACCCGGTGGATGGCCCGTACGCGCAGCGGGTAGCGGGCGGTGTCGACGAGGAGCACCAGGCCGCGGTCCCACGGGCTGCGCGGGAGGTGGCGGTGCTCGCGCTGGAGGCGCAGGTACATCTCCCAGCGGTGGTGGCCGTCGGCGATCAGGGCCCGGCAGCGGGCGAGGTCGCGGCCGATCTCGGCGATGTCGTCGGGTGCGGTGACGGCCCAGAGGCGGTGGTGGGTGCCGTCGCTGGTGGCGGTGGTGAGCAGCGGTTCGTCGCGGACGGTGCGCTCGATGACGTCGGCCGCGCCGCCCTTGCCCCGGTAGGTGAGCAGGAGCGGTTCGAGGTTGGCGCGGGTGGTGCGCATGAGGCCGACCCGGTCGGCGACCGGCCGCGGCATCACGTCCTCGTGCGGGAGCACCACGCCGGCCTCGCTGCCGCTGACCGCGAGGGCGCCGATCAGGCCGCGCTGCAGCAGCTCGGGGGAGTCGGCGGTGGCGGGCACGCGCTGCTCGTAGACGTAGAGCGCGGGCTCGGGGTCGGCGGCGAGGACGCCCTCGCGCTGCCAGTCGCGCAGCAGCCGGGCGGCGTGCCGGTAGCGGGTGTCGCGGTCGGGGCGGTCGCCGCTGTCCTCGGGCTCGGGGCGCGGCAGGATCAGCCGGACCACGTTGTGCGGGTCGGCGGTCTCCAGGTCGAGCCGGCGGCCGGGGTCGACGACGTCGTACGGGGGTGAGGTGACCGCGGCGAGCGCGCCGACCCGGTCGGGGACGTAGCGCAGGCCCCGGAACGGGGACAGGGACAGACCTGCGGTGGCGACGTGCCCGGGATCGCCGGGGCCGCCCTGCGGAGTCTCGGCTCCGTCTTCTGCACTGGAGGTGCTCATTCTGGGCATCGTAACCGGGTACGCGTTGTTGAGAGATCGGAACACCTGTGCCGATCAGTGGGACGGGTGGGCGACCGAGGGGCGAACGAGGGCGAGGTACGGCATGAACGACGGGTGGAACCAGGTGGACGACGGCGCTCCGGTCGAGCCGGGCGGACGGGACGGCGGCACCGACGGCGGCGGCCCCGGGGCGGGTGGCGTGCCGGCGCAGCGGCCGGGCGAGCCCGCCGGGGACGTGTACGAGTGGTTCCGCCGGGGCGGGAAGCTGCTGGCCGAGGGGCACCCGGCGGCGGCCGAGCAGCTGCTGGCGCGGGCGGCGGCGGCCGAGCCGCACTCGCGGAGCATCCGGGAGACGCTGGCGCGGGCGCAGTTCGACGCGGGTTCGTACGCGGCGGCGCTGGAGAACTTCCAGGCCGTCGCACTGGCGGATCCCTCCGACGACTACGCTCAGTTCGGGTGGGGCGTCGCGGCGGCCCGGCTGGGCGACTTCGAGACGTCCGCCGAGCACCTGGCGCTGGCCGTGGCGATGCGGCCGGAGACCGAGCACTACCGGGCGGCGTTGCGGCAGACCCGGGCCACCCTGGCGGCCCGTGCCGGGGCGTTCGGCCCGCTCTTGCCCGGCGCGCCGGGGTACCTGGAGCCTCCGGCCGGCGGGCCCGGCGGGCCCGGCGGGCCCGGCGGGTCCGACCGGACCGCGGGCGGCACCGGCGGCGTCGACGACGACGCGTGACCGGCGGGTGCGGGGCGGCGCGACCACCGCAGTGAACGATGCAGCAGACGACGCAGTGAATGAGGTAGAGCAGGCATGACCGAGACGGCCACCCCCGTGCGACGGACCGCCCCCGGGAGCAGCGAGCGCCCGCTCACCGAGGCGTACGACACGGCCCTGCTGGACCTCGACGGCGTGGTCTACGCCGGTCCGCACGCGATCGAGCACGCCGTGGACGCGCTGGACGCCGCCCGCACGGCCGGGATGCGCCTCGCGTACGTGACCAACAACGCCTCCCGGCCGCCCCGGGTGGTGGCCGGTCACCTGACCGAGCTGGGCGTGCCGGCCGAGCCCGCCGACGTGATCAACTCGGCGCAGGCCGCCGCCCGGCTCGTCGCCGAGAAGGTGCCGGCCGGGTCGAAGGTGCTGGTCGTGGGCGGTCTCGGGCTGGAGGAGGCGCTGGCCGAGCGCGGGCTGGTGGCGGTCCGCACGCTCGACGAGGAGCCGCTCGCGGTGGTCCAGGGCTACGACCCTTCGGTCGGCTGGGCGCAGCTGGCGGAGGCCTCGTACGCGGTGCAGCGCGGGCTGCCGTGGGTGGCGTCCAACACCGACCTGACCGTGCCGACGGCCCGGGGCATCGCGCCCGGCAACGGGACGCTGGTGGCGGCCGTGCGCGCGGCGACCGGGGTCGAGCCGGAGGTCGCGGGCAAGCCGCTGCCGCCGATGCACCGCGAGACGGTGCTGCGGACGGGCGCGGAGCGGCCGCTGGTCGTGGGCGACCGGCTGGACACGGACATCGAGGGCGCGTTCAACGGCGGGGTGGACAGCCTGCTGGTCTTCACCGGGGTGACGACGGCGGCGCAGCTGCTCGCGGCGCCGGTCGAGCACCGTCCGACGTACCTCTCGGCGGACCTGCGTGGCCTGCTGGAGCCGCATCCGGCGGTGGAGGCGGCGGACGGCGGGTTCGCCTGCCGCGGCTGGACGGCGCGCGCCGAGGGCGGCGTGCTGCGGCTGGACGGTGCCGGGGCGGACCGCTGGGACGGCCTGCGGGCGCTGTGCGCGGCGGCCTGGGCGGCGCTGGACGCGGACGGTGAGCCGGCCGACGGGCGGAAGGCGCTCGCCGAGCTCGGCTTCTGAGCGCCGGGCGGCCGCCGGGTCAGAGCAGGGTGCGCAGCCGCAGGAGGTCGCGGAAGCCCGCCTCCAGCTTGACCCGGCCGCTCGCCCACGCGGAGGCGAAGTTGAGCCCGCCGCCGACGAGGGCGACCAGGTCGTCGCTGGCCATGGTCAGCCGGATCTCCGCCTTCGCGGCGGGGGCGCCGGGGGCCGAGACGACGTCCTGGATGCTGCCGTCGCGGAGCCGTCCGGTGAAGGTCAGGTCGAGGTCGGTGATCCGGCAGGAGAGCGAGCGGTCGAGGGCCGCGGCCTTGCGGACGTCGCCGGTGGACTTCGTCATGTTCCGGCTGAGCTGTTCCAGTGCCTCGCGGCACTCCTCGGCGTTGGCCATGGCGGTGGGTCCCCTCCCTGGGCGTCCCGGGTTCCGGTGGCCGACGGAGGCGGTCGGCGCGGGGCCACGGTACCGCAGGCGGGTTTTGGCGGTAGCGTCGTCAGTGGGGCGCCCGGTAACGGCCGGGGGCCCGACGGCGACGGAGCGATGCGCGCAGGCGCTAAGGAGGCACCCGGATGCTGCCGAGGACGGTGCGGGGAGTGGTGGAGGCCGCGGCCGTGGTGGTGGAGGAGGTCGGCAAGCGGGTCGTCGGGACGGCCGCCGCGATCCTGGAACGGACCGGGGTCGACGTCGCCGAGGTCGAGCGGCGGCTGGGCGGGCAGTTCCCGCCGTCGGCGAAGCAGCTGCAGACCCTCGCGGAGGAGGCGGTCACCGCCGGACGGGCCGGGGTGGACATGGCCGTCGGGATGGCGCGGGGTGAGGTGGAGAAGGCCTTCGAGAAGGTCGGCGACCAGGTGACCAAGGTCGGCGTGGTGCTGGCGTACCTGGAGAGCAAGCTGCGCGAGGTCGAGGAGGACGCCGTCTCGGCGGCGCGGTCCACGGCGGACGAGCGGGCGGAGGAGCCCGTGCCCGCGCCGCGTGCGGACGGCCTGTTCGGCCACGGCTGGGAGCAGCGGGACGAGCCGCCGGCGCGGGTGGTCGGCGAGCCGATAGCGGCGGAGCGGGTGGAGGTGGACGAGCCGGTCGAGGTCGATCCGCCGGTCGCGCCGGCGGTGTCGGCGGCCCGGAAGCCACCGGCGAAGAAGCCCGCGTCCGCTGCGGAGCCCACCGCGAAGGCGGCAGCGGAGAAGGCCGCGGCCAAGAGCACGGCGGCGAAGAAGACTGCGGCCAAGAGCACGGCCGCGAAGACGCCGGTGAAGAAGACCGCCGTCAAGAAGACGGCCACCGCCAAGGGTGCCGTCAAGGGCGCCGCCAAGAAGACGTCCGCCGCGGACGCGCCCGCCAAGCGCACCGCGACGAAGAAGACCACCGTCCGCAAGGCCACCAGCACGAAGAATCCCGATGCCTGACGCCCCCACCCCCGGAACCACCTCCGCCCCCGAGCCGCTCGGCGTCGACCTGACCCCGACCGGCCACCCCGCCGTGGACGCCGGCCTGGCCCGGCTGGAGGCGCTGGACGGGGTGCCCGCCGAGGCGCACGTCGCGGTGTACGAAGATGTTCACCAGCAGTTCGCCGACGCGCTGGCCGCGCTCGACCAGGACTGACCCGAACCGCCCGCACGACCGATCCGCACGACCCGTAGGAGCTGAAACACCAGTGGCAGTGGCACGACGCCGTCTCGACGCGGAGCTGGTCCGCCGCAAGCTGGCCCGGTCGCGCGAGCACGCGTCCGAGCTGATCGCGGCGGGCCGGGTGACCGTCGGCGGTACCACCGCGACCAAGCCGGCCACCCAGGTGGAGACCTCGGCGGCGGTCGTCGTCGCCAAGGACGACAACGACCCCGACTATGTGTCGCGCGGCGGTCACAAGCTGGCCGGGGCGTTCGCGGCGTTCGTGCCGCAGGGGCTGGTGGTCGAGGGCCGCCGGGCGCTGGACGCGGGCGCGTCCACCGGCGGGTTCACCGACGTGCTGCTGCGGGCCGGCGCGGCCGGTGTGCTGGCGGTGGACGTCGGCTACGGGCAGCTCGCGTGGTCGCTGCAGAGCGACGAGCGGGTGACGGTGATGGACCGCACCAACGTCCGCGAGCTGACCCTGGAGATGATCGGCGGCACCCCGGTCGACCTGGTGGTCGGCGACCTGTCGTTCATCTCGCTGGGCCTGGTGCTGCCAGCCCTGGCCGGGTGCGCGGCCGAGGACGCGGACCTCGTGCTGATGGTCAAGCCGCAGTTCGAGATCGGCAAGGAGCGCCTGGGCAGCGGCGGCGTGGTGCGCAGCCCGCAGCTGCGCGCCGAGATGGTGCGCCAGGTCGCGGCGCAGGCGTGGGAGCTCGGGCTGGGCGTGCAGGCGGTCACCGCGAGCCCCCTGCCGGGGCCGTCCGGGAACGTCGAGTACTTCCTGTGGATGCGCCGGGACGCCCCGCAGCTGGACCCGGCGGAGGCGGACCGGGCCGTCGCGGAGGGCCCCCGATAGGGTGCTTGGGGGACGTCGGGTCCGTCATGCTGTGTGATTGCTGTGTGACGCGACCGCACCGGGCCAAGGGCGACCCGGCAGGCGTGAGGGAGAGGGCAGCGGCATGAGCGATGAAGAACGTACGGTCTTCCTGATCGCGCACACCGGCCGGGAGGCGGCGCTGCGCAGCGTCGAGGGCCTGGTGCACGGGCTGCTGAAGGCGGGCGTCCGGATCAGGCTGCTGGCGGCCGAGGCGGTGGGTCTCGACCTGCCGGACGGGGTCGAGAAGGTCGCCGGGGGTCCGGGTGCGGCGGACGGCTGCGAGCTGATCCTCGTCGCGGGCGGGGACGGCACGCTCCTGCGCGGGGCGGAGCTGGCGCGCGAGCACGGGCTGCCGATGCTCGGGATCAACCTGGGCCGGGTGGGCTTCCTCGCGGAGGCCGAGCGGGACGACCTCGCGGTCGTGGTCGAGCGCGTGGTGAAGGCCGATTACGAGGTCGAGGAGCGGATGACGATCGACGTCATCGTCCGCACCAACGGCGACGTGGTGCACCAGGACTGGGCGTTGAACGAGGCCTCGATCGAGAAGGCGTCCCGGGAGCGGATGCTGGAGGTGGTGACCGAGGTGGACGGCCGGCCGGTCTCCAACTTCGGCTGCGACGGGGTGGTGTGCGCGACGCCGACGGGCTCGACGGCGTACGCGTTCTCGGGCGGCGGGCCGGTGGTGTGGCCGGAGGTGGAGGCGCTGCTGATGGTGCCGATCTCCGCGCACGCGCTGTTCGCGCGCCCGCTGGTGACCTCCCCGGACTCGGTGCTGGCGGTCGAGGTGCAGCCGAAGACCCCGCACGGCGTGCTCTGGTGCGACGGGCGGCGTTCGGTCGAACTGCCCGCCGGCGCACGGGTGGAGGTGCGCCGGGGGCAGACGCCGGTGCGGCTGGCGCGGCTGCACCGGGCGCCGTTCACCGACCGGCTGGTGGCCAAGTTCGCGCTCCCGGTGACGGGTTGGCGCGGGCGCTCGAACAAGCCCTGCTGATCCGGGTGATCTGACGGATCGTCAGACGGCGAGCGGCTGGCTGTCGTCCGCCGTGCCGAACCGGCCGCCGCTGCCCGCCTGTGCGGCGAGGGCGGCGAGCCGTTCGACGGCGGCGGGCACGGCGGGCGCGGGCACGGTGAGCGGGATCCGGATGTGGTGCTCGAACGCGCCGTCCGCGCCGAAGCGGTTGCCGGAGGCGATCCGGACCCCGCCGCGCTCCCCGGCGAGCGCGAGCGCCGCGCCGGACAGGCCGTCGGTGGACACCCACAGCGAGAGCCCGCCGGGCGGCGGCGCGTAGCTCCAGCCGGGCAGGTGCCGGGGCAGCGCCGCGCCG
>NZ_JBFBDY010000266.1:0-8800 GCF_040683475.1 Kitasatospora sp. NPDC093558
GCCCGGTTACATTCCGAACCCGGAAGCTAAGCCTCACAGCGCCGATGGTACTGCAGGGGGGACCCTGTGGGAGAGTAGGACGCCGCCGAACAATTTTTCTGAAAAGCCCCTGATCCATTCGGATCGGGGGCTTTTCGCATTTCCGGGCAGTCCGTCCGAGGGTTCCCGCCGGTCGGCGGGTACAGGCCGGCTGCCGGGCTGTGGCACCGTCAATATGCCGCTAAAACAGCATGCTCAGTGCACGGATCAGCGGAAAATCGTCTCCCACGCCGTAGTCTCGAAGGGGGAGGGGAACAGGTGTCCGGGGGTGGCTACCGGACTGGGCCGGATCAAGAATGGTGCTCATGGGACGTGGCAGGCTGCGCATCTACCTCGGGGCTGCCCCCGGGGTCGGCAAGACGTACGCCATGCTGGCCGAGGCGCACCGGCGGCAGGAGCGCGGTACGGACGTCGTCGTGGCGTTCGTGGAGGACCACGGCCGGCGGAACACGGCCGACCTCGTCGCCGGGCTCGAGGTCGTGCTGCGGCAGCAGGTGGTGCACCGGGGGGCCAGGTTCTCCGAGATGGACCTGGACGCCGTCCTCGCCCGTCGCCCGCAGGTGGCGCTGGTCGACGAGCTGGCGCACACCAACGTCCCCGGCTGCCGCAACGCCAAGCGCTGGCAGGACGTGGAGGAGCTGCTGGCGGCCGGGATCGACGTGATCTCCACGGTCAACATCCAGCACCTGGAGTCGCTCGGCGACACCGTCGAGGGCATCACCGGGGTGCGGCAGCGCGAGACCGTGCCGGACGAGGTGGTGCGGCGGGCCGACCAGATCGAGCTGGTCGACATGTCCCCGCAGGCCCTGCGCCGCCGGCTGGCCCACGGCAACGTCTACGCGCCGGAGAAGATCGACGCCGCCCTCGGCAACTACTTCCGTCCGGGCAACCTGACGGCGCTGCGCGAGCTGGCCCTGCTGTGGACCGCGGACCGGGTCGACGAGTACCTCCAGAAGTACCGGGCCGAGCAGGGCATCGAGGGCATCTGGCAGGCCCGGGAGCGGATCGTGGTGGGCCTGACCGGGGGGCCCGAGGGCGCGACGCTGATCCGTCGCGCGGCCCGGATCGCGGCCAGGACGTCGGGCGGCGAGCTGATGGCCGTCCACATCTCCCGGTCGGACGGGCTGGCGGGCACCGACCAGTCGCCGCAGATGCTGATCGAGCAGCGGTCGCTGGTCGAGAGCCTGGGTGGCACGTTCCACGCCGTCCTGGGCGACGACCCGGCCGTGGCGCTGCTGGACTTCGCCCGCGGCGTGAACGCCACCCAGATCGTGCTGGGCACGAGCCGGCGCCCCGCGTGGCAGTACTTCTACGGGCCGGGCGTCGGCACGACGGTGACCCGGGAGGCCGGGGACATCGACGTCCACATGGTCACCCACGAGCACGCCGGGAGCGGGCGGGGCAGGATCCCGATCCGCCGGATCACCGACCTCGGCCGCACCCGGACGGTGGCCGGCTGGCTGACCGGCCTGGCCGGTCCGCCGCTGCTGGCGCTGGCGCTGACCGCGATCGGCGGGCTCGGCCTGTCCACCGACATGCTGCTGTTCCTGTCGCTGACGGTCCTCGCCGCGCTGGTCGGCGGGCTGTTGCCGGCGATCGCGTCGGCGCTGGTCGGCTCCTCGGTGCTGAACTACTACTTCACGCCGCCGATCCACACGTTCACCATCAGTCAGCCGCAGAACATCATGGCGGTGGCCATATTCACCGTCGTCGGCATCTCGGTCGCCTCCGTCGTGGACCTCGCGGCGCGCCGCACCCTCCAGGCGGCCCGCAGCCAGACCGAGGCCCAGACGCTCAGTGCGCTGGCCGGTACGGTCCTGCGCGGCGCGCCCAACGGGGACGGCGTGCTGACGGCGCTGATGGAGCAGGTGCGCGAGACCTTCGGCCAGGAGAGCGCCGCGCTGCTGGAGCGCCCGGACCCGCTCGGCGCCTGGGCGCCGGTCGCGGCCGCCGGTCCGCACCCGCCGGAGCGCCCGGAGGAGGCCGACGTGGACGTCCCCGTCGGCGAGAGCCTCGCGCTGGTGCTGCGCGGCCGGGTGCTGCCCGCGGCGGACCGCCGGCTGCTCGGGGCGTTCGCCGCGCAGGCCGCCGTGGTCCTGGAGCGCCGCCGGCTGGCCCGGGAGGCCGCCGCGGCCCGCCGGGAGGCGGAGGGCAACCGGATCCGCACCGCACTGCTCGCCGCCGTCTCGCACGACCTGCGCACGCCGCTGGCGGGCATCAAGGCCTCCGTCACCTCGCTGCGTTCCGCGGACGTGGAATGGGCCCCGGAGGACGAGGCGGAGCTGCTGGCCGGGATCGAGTCCGGAGCCGACCGGCTCGACCACCTGATCAACAACCTGCTCGACATGAGCCGGCTGCAGACCGGCACCGTCACCCCGCTGATCCAGGAGACCGACCTGGACGAGGTCGTGCCCTTCGCGCTCGGCGGCGTCCCGCTGGAGTCCGTCCGGCTGGACGTCCCGGAGACGCTGCCGATGATCCGGGCCGACGGCGGACTGCTGGAGCGCTCCCTGGCCAACCTGGTCGAGAACGCCGTCAAGTACAGCCCGCCGGGCGTGAAGGTGCTGGTCAAGGCCGACGCGCTGCACCCGCCGGGCGGACCGGGGCGGGTCGAGCTGCGGATCGTCGACCGCGGGCCCGGCGTGCCCGAGGACGCCAAGGAGCGGATCTTCGCGCCGTTCCAGCGCTACGGGGACGCGCCGCGCGGCGCCGGGGTGGGCCTCGGACTCGCGGTGGCGCGCGGGTTCGTCGAGGCCATGAACGGTACCGTCACGGCCGAGGACACCCCCGGCGGCGGCCTCACCATGGTCGTCACCCTGCCCGCCGTCGAACGGCCCCCGGAACCGGGCGAGCCGTCCGGCGACGGCCACGACCCGCTGTCGCGGCTCGTCACGTGACACCCGGACACGGGCTCCCCGTCCGCCGGTCCGCACCACCTCCCGCACGTCCCACAGCCTGCAAGTCCGACACAGCCCTGAAAGGCGGAGCCCGTATGACCCGGGTCCTCGTCGTGGACGACGAACCGCAGATCGTCCGCGCGCTGGTGATCAACCTCAAGGCCCGCAAGTACGAGGTCGACGCGGCCCATGACGGCGCGAGCGCCCTGGAACTGGCCGCCGCCCGCCATCCCGACGTCGTCGTCCTCGACCTCGGCCTGCCCGACATGGACGGCGTCGAGGTGATCCGCGGGCTGCGCGGCTGGACCCGGGTGCCGATCATCGTGCTGTCGGCCCGGCACGCCTCCGACGAGAAGGTCGAGGCGCTGGACGCCGGCGCCGACGACTACGTCACCAAGCCGTTCGGCATGGACGAACTGCTCGCCCGCATGCGCGCCGCCGTGCGCCGGGCCGAGCCGGTGGCCGGCGAGGACGACTCGCTCGTGGTCACCGAGAGCTTCACCGTCGACCTCGCCGCCAAGAAGGTGAACCGCGACGGCACCGACGTCCGGCTCACCCCGACCGAATGGCACCTGCTGGAGGTGCTCGTACGCAACGCCGGCCGCCTGGTCAGCCAGACCCAGCTGCTCCAGGAGGTCTGGGGCCCGGCCTACCGCACCGAGACCAACTACCTGCGCGTCTACCTCGCCCAGCTGCGCCGCAAGCTGGAGCGCGACCCCTCGCACCCGCGCCACTTCATCACCGAACCGGGCATGGGCTACCGCTTCGAGAGCTGACGGTCCGCCCGTGCCCCGGCCCCCGCGGCGCCCGCCGCCGACCGTTCGGCCTGCCGCCGGGGGCCCGAAAACCGGTACCCTTCCGGCATGAGTGGTGACAACAGCAGCGACCAGCCGCAGGGCCGCTTCCGCCGCATGCTCAGCCGGCTGACCTCGTCGGCCGAGGAGCTGCGGGCCGAGGAGCTGCGCCAGGAGAGTGCGGCCGAGTCGGGCTGCACGCCGATCGCCGGCTGCGCGGACCGCGATCTGGTCACCGTGGCGGGCACGCTGCGCACGGTGACGCTCCGCCCGCGGGCCGGGGTGCCCGCCCTGGAGGCCGAGCTCTTCGACGGCACCGAGGCGCTGGACATGGTCTGGCTCGGCCGCCGCTCGATCGCGGGCATAGAGCCGGGCCGCCGGCTCGTCGCCAGCGGCCGGATCAGCCACGCACGCGGGCGCCGCGTGCTGTTCAACCCCCGCTACGAGCTGCGTCCGGTCGGACACGGGAGCGAATGAGCGTGAGCAACCACCCCGGCGGTGACGCCGCCCGGCTCGACCTGGCCACTCCCCGGCACGCGCCGCAGGGCGGCGACCCCGAACTGGACGAGGCCGCCCGCAAGGCCGCCGCCTCCAAGGAGGCCGCGGACACCGTCCTGCAGGCCTTCGGCGGCGTGCGCGGCATGGTCGACATGACGCTGCCCGGCCTGGTCTTCATCGTCACGTACAACATCACCCACCAGGTCAGTGCCGCCGCGTGGGCCGCGCTCGCGCTGAGCGCCCTGTTCGTGGTGGTCCGGCTGGCGAAGCGGGAGACCGTCCAGCACGCCTTCAGCGGGGTGTTCGGCGTCGCCATCGGCGCCTGGATCTCGATGAAGAGCGGCCGGGCCGAGGACTTCTACCTGCCCGGCCTGCTGTGGAACGTCGGCTACTGCATCGGGCTCGCGGTCTCCGCGCTGGTGCGCTGGCCGCTGATCGGCCTGATGCTCGGCCCGATCACCGGCGAGATGTTCACCTGGCGCAAGGAGAACCCGGGCCGGCTGCGCGCCTACACCAAGGCGACCTGGGCCTGGGTTGTGATCATGAGCATCAAGCCCGTGATCCTCTTCCCGCTGTACTTCACCCACAACGTCAACCTGCTCGGCTGGCTCAAGGTCGCGCTCGGCATCCCGCCGCTGCTGCTGGCGATGTACGTGACCTGGCAGATCCTGCTGAAGGCGCCGCCGCCGATCAAGGCGCCGCTGGACGAGGACGACGAGGAGCCGGCGAAGTAGCCGTCCGAGGACCCGATGACGCAGGGCCCGCACCCCGGGTGGGGTGCGGGCCCTGCGTCGTACGCCGGGAGTCGCCTACTGGGGCGCCTACTGGGCGCCGGAGGTGGCCGAGAGGAGGTTCTCCAGCTCCTCCTCGCGCTCCTGCGCGGCGACGAAGAGCAACTCGTCGCCGCCCTCCAGGGTGTCGTCCTTGCCCGGCACGAGCACCCGGCCCTCGCGGATGATCGTCACGAGCGCGGTGTCCTGCGGCCAGGCGACGTCGCCCACCCGGGTGCCGACCAGCTCGGTGTCGGCCGCCAGGGTCAGCTCGACCAGGTTGGCGTTGCCCTGGCTGAAGCGCATCAGGCGGACCAGGTCGCCGACGCTGACCGCCTCCTCGACCAGCGCGGACATCAGGCGCGGGGTGGAGACGGCGACGTCCACGCCCCAGGACTCGTTGAAGAGCCACTCGTTCTTCGGGTTGTTCACCCGGGCGACCACCCGCGGCACCGCGTACTCGGTCTTGGCGAGCAGCGAGACGACCAGGTTGACCTTGTCGTCGCCGGTCGCGGCGATCACGACGTGGCAGCGCTGGAGGGCCGCCTCGTCCAGCGAGGTGATCTCGCAGGCGTCGGCCAGCAGCCACTCCGCCAGCGGCACCCGCTCCACCGAGATGGAGTTGGGGTTCTTGTCTATCAGCAGGACCTCGTGCCCGTTCTCCAGGAGCTCGCCCGCGATCGAGCGGCCCACGGCACCGGCCCCGGCAATGGCGACCCGCATCAGTGACCCTCCTCCTTCGGTCCCTGCGCGAACGCGGCCTCGACGGACGTGAGGTCGGCCCGGCGCAGCATCACGTGCACCAGGTCGCCCTCCTGCAGCAGCATCTGCGGCGTGGGCAGCAGGCCCTCGCCGAGCCGGGTGACGAACGCCACCCGCGAGCCGGAGGCCTCCTCCAGCTCGCCCAGGTGGCGGCCGACCCAGCGCGGGTCGTAGGCGACCTCGGCCAGCTGCACGCTGCCGCTCGGGTCCTGCCACAGCGGCTCGGCGCCGCTCGGCAGCAGCCGGCGCAGCATCTGGTCGGCGGTCCAGCGGACCGTCGCGACGGTCGGGATGCCCAGGCGCTGGTAGACCTCGGCGCGCCGGGGGTCGTAGATCCGGGCGGCGACGTTCTCGACGCCGAAGGTCTCCCGGGCCACCCGCGCGGCGATGATGTTGGAGTTGTCACCGCTGGAGACGGCGGCGAACGCGCCGGCCTCCTCGATGCCCGCCTCGCGCAGGGTGTCCTGGTCGAAGCCGACCCCGGTCACCCGGCGGCCGTTGAACCCGGCGCCCAGCCGGCGGAAGGCCGTCGGGTCCTGGTCGACCACCGCGACGGAGTGGCCCTGTTTCTCGAGCGCTCTCGCGAGGGCCGAGCCCACGCGGCCGCAGCCCATGATGACGATGTGCACCGGCGCTACCTCACCCGTTCCGTAGGGGTCATGACCTGCGCAAACACCGTTCATCTCCCTCTCTCGCCCCGAGGGCCGGGGCAAGCGTCCTGATTCGGTACCGGCGCGACAACCTGAGTGTTGCCCACCGGCTCGTATCCGACACGCTAGCCGGTCCACCGAACACAGTCGCGACGAAGGGTGGGGAGTTCGGCGCAAGCCCTGTCGGCAAACCCCTACGATTCCTTAACGTGCCTATGTCGACTGACCTTCCGAAACGCCTGCTGATCGGGCGCGCCCTGCGGAGCGACAAACTGGGCGAAACGCTGCTCCCCAAGCGGATCGCGCTCCCCGTCTTCGCCTCGGACGCGCTCTCCTCGGTGGCCTACGCCCCCGAGGAGATCCTGCTCACCCTGTCGGTCGCGGGTGCGTCGGCGATCCACTTCTCCTGGCAGATCGGCCTCGTCGTCGCGATCGTCATGCTCGCCGTCGTCGCCTCCTACCGGCAGAACGTCCACGCCTACCCGAGCGGCGGCGGCGACTACGAGGTGGCAACCGTCAACCACGGCCCGGCCGCCGGCCTGGTCGTCGCGAGCGCGCTCATGGTCGACTACGTGCTCACCGTGGCCGTCTCCACGACCTCCGGCGTCGCCAACGTCGTCTCCGCCGTGCCCTCACTGCGCGGCCACGAGCTGACCCTGTCGGTCATCGTGATCGTGCTGCTGATGGGCATGAACCTGCGCGGTGTCCGGGAGTCCGGGACCGCCTTCGCCGTGCCCACCTACGCCTTCATGATCGGCGTGATCGGCATGGTCTGCTACGGGTTCTTCCGGCACTTCGCACTCGGCCAGGACCTGCCCGCCGAGAGCTCCGGCTTCCACCTCGCCGCCACCCCCGGCAACGAGTCGCTCGCCGGGTTCGCGATGGTGTTCCTGCTGCTCAAGTCGTTCTCCTCGGGCTGCGCCGCGCTCACCGGCGTCGAGGCCATCTCCAACGGCGTCCCGGCGTTCCGCAAGCCCAAGAGCAAGAACGCGGCCACCACGCTCCTCATGATGGCGAGCGTCGCCGTGGTGATGTTCATGGGCATCATCTGGCTGGCCCGGCTCACCGGCGTCCAGATGGCCGAGAACCCGGTCGAGCAGCTCGTCGGCGCCTCCCCCGACTACCACCAGAAGACCGCGCTGGCCCAGATCAGCGAGGCCGTCTTCTCGAACTTCACCCCCGGCTTCTACTTCGTCGCCGCCGTCACCGGCCTCATCCTGGTGCTCGCCGCCAACACCGCCTTCAACGGCTTCCCGGTGCTCGGCTCGATCCTCGCCCAGGACCGCTACCTGCCCCGCCAGCTGCACACCCGCGGCGACCGGCTCGCCTTCTCCAACGGCATCATCCTGCTGGCGATCGCCGCGGTCCTGTTCGTCATCGCCTTCGACGCCGACCCCAACCGGCTGATCCAGCTCTACATCGTCGGCGTCTTCGTCTCCTTCAACATGAGCCAGTCCGGCATGATCCGGCACTGGACCAGGCTGCTGCGCACCGAGACCGACCCGGCCAAGCGCGGTCACATGCAGCGCAGCCGGGCCATCAACACCTTCGGCCTGGTGATGACCACGGCCGTGCTGATCGTCGTCCTGGTCACCAAGATCGGCCACGCCTGGATCGCGATCGCCGCGATGGTCGTGCTGTTCGTGATGATGAAGGGCATCCGGCGCCACTACGACCGCGTCTCCGATGAGCTCACCGCCGCCGAGGAGCCCGACGACATCGCGCTGCCCACGCGGGTGCACGCCATCGTCCTGGTCTCCAAGCTGCACAAGCCCGCGCTGCGCGCCCTCGCGTACGCACAGCTGGCGCGCCCCCACACGCTGGAGGCCATCACCGTCAACGTCGACCCGGCGGACACCGACGCGCTGCGCCAGGAGTGGGACGAGCGCGGGATCGAGGTGCCGCTGAAGGTGCTGGACTCGCCGTTCCGCGAGATCACCGGGCCGGTCCTGGACTACGTCAAGAACCTGCGCCGCAGCAGCCCGCGCGAGGTCGTGTCGGTCTACATCCCCGAGTACGTCGTCGGCCGCTGGTACGAGCACCTGCTGCACAACCAGAGCGCGCTGCGGCTCAAGGGGCGGCTGCTGTTCAAGCCCGGTGTGATGGTCACCTCGGTGCCGTGGCAGCTGGAGTCCTTCGAGCGGCGCAAGCCGCAGAAGGCCTGGTCGGCGCCGGGTGCGGTCCGCCGTGGCGAGCCGCGGGCGCCGAAGGCCGTAGAGTCGAAGGATTCCGACCGGACCGGTGCGAGCGCCGGTGCGACCTCCGACCGCAGCAAGGAATCCTCCCAGTGACCCGCAACAACCCGCCCCGCTCCGGGGGCAAGCCCGGCCGCTCCGGCGCCAACTCCGGCAAGGGCGCCCGCCGGGGCGGCTCCCAGCCCGGGCAGGTCG
>NZ_JBFBDY010000267.1:0-8776 GCF_040683475.1 Kitasatospora sp. NPDC093558
CCTGGCGCAGGTCCGGCGGTTGGCCGTCGATGGCGGCGAGGCGGCCGGGCGGGGTGTCCAGGCGCGGGGTGGAGGAGAGGAGCGCGGCCGTGTACGGGTGGCGCGGGTGGTCGAACAGCGCGCGGGCGGGCCCGGTTTCGGCGATCCGCCCGGCGTACATGACGTAGACGCGGTCGCTGATCGCGGCGGCCAGCCCGAGGTCGTGGGTGACGAACAGCAGGCCGGTGCCGAAGCGTTCGCGCAGCCGGCCGAGCAGGGCGATGACCTCGGCCTGGCTGGTGACGTCGAGCGCGGTGGTGGGCTCGTCGGCGAGCAGCAGTATCGGGTCGCCCATGAGGGCGGCGGCGATCATGACGCGCTGGAGCATGCCGCCGGAGAGCCGGCCGGGGTAGCGGCGCAGCAGTTCGGCGCCGAGGCCGACGGCGTCGAGGAGTTCGGCGGCCCGGTGCCGCGCGTCGGCCCGGCTCATCGTGCCGGTGAGGGTGACGCTCTCGGTGAGGAAGTCGCCGATGCGCCGCAGCGGGTTGATGGCCGCGCGGGGGTCCTGGAAGATCATCGCGGCCTTGCCGGTCCGCAGGGCGCGCAGCCGGGCGGCGTCCATGGTCAGGACGTCCTCGCCGTCGACGAGGACCTGCCCCTCCGGGGCCGCGCCGGGTGGCAGCAGGCCGAGGGCGGTGCGCGAGGTGAGCGTCTTGCCGGAGCCGGACTCGCCGACCAGGGCGACGGTCTCGCCGCGCCCGACGGTGAGGTCGACGCCGTCGAGCACGGGCCGTGCGGTGCCCGGAAGTCGGAGCCGCAGGCCGCGGATGTCGAGGGCGTTCACGCGGTCCTCCGGGCGACCCGGTCGGCCCAGCGTTCGCCGACGACGTTGAAGGCGACGACGGTGAGCACGATGAGCGCGCAGGGCAGGACCGCGGCGAGCGGGTAGCCGTGCTGGATCGCGGTCTGGCCGTCGAAGACCATGCGGCCCCAGTCGGGGGTGAGGGCGGGGACGCCGAGTCCGAGGAAGGAGAGGCCGGCGAGGTCCATGAGGGCGTATCCGAAGTTGATGGTGGACTGGGCGAGGACGATCGGCGCGATGTTGGGCAGGACGTGCCGCAGGCAGATCTGCCACGCGGAGTGTCCCTGGACCCGGTACGCGGAGACGTACGGGCGTTCGCGCTCGGCCAGCACCAGCGAGCGGGTGAGGCGGGAGACGTAGGGCAGGTAGGCGATCGCGAGGGCGATGACGGGGGCGAGCAGGCCCTCGCCGTAGACCGACACGATCAGGATGGCGAGCAGCATCCCGGGGAACGCGAAGACCAGTTCGGTGCTGCGGGACAGGACGGAGTCGAGCCAGCCGCCCCGCCAGCCCGCGACGACGCCGACCGCAACGCCGGCCACCGTGGAGAAGGCGACGACGCCGAGCGGGCCGAGCAGTGAGGTGCGGGCGCCGAGCAGGAGCCGGGCGAGGGTGTCGCGGCCGGCGGCGTCGACCCCGAGCAGGTGGTCGGGGGACGGCCCGGCGAGGGCGGCGGACAGGTCGACGGCGTTCGGGTCGTACGGCGCGAGCCACGGTGCGAGCAGCGCGGCGAGCACCACGAGGACGACGAGGCCGAGGCAGAGCGCGTACAGCGGGGCGCGGGCGGCCTTGACCCGGCCGAGGCCAGGGCGGCGGGTGAGGCCCGACCGCTGGGTGAGACCGGTACTCATGCGCCGGACCTCCTCGAACCGAGCGTGACCCGGGGGTCGACCAGCGGGTGGAGCAGGTCGACGACGAGGTTCACGGCCATGAACAGGGCGACGATGATCAGCGAGATGGCCTGGACGGTCGGGAAGTCCTTGGTGGTGGTGGACAGTTCGAGGAGCTGTCCGATGCCGCCGATGCTGAACGCGGACTCCACGAGGATCGTGCAGACCAGCAGGGTGGAGACAATCAGCCCGCCGGTGGTCAGCACGGTGCCGAGCGAGTTGCGGAACACGTGCCGGCGGATCACCTCGCGCTCGGGCACGCCGCGGCTTCGGGCGACGGTGACGTGCTCGCCCTCCAGGGCGTCGAGCATCGCCGAGCGTGTGACCCGCGCGAGCATGCCGACGAGGTAGAGCGCGAGGGCGACGGCGGGCAGGGTGAGGTGCCAGAGCATGTCGCCGAAGCCGTCCCCGGCGCCGCTGGTCGGGAACCAGCCCAGTTTCACCGCGAACAGGCCCTGCAGCAGGACCGCCGCGACGAAGGACGGCGTGCCGACGGCGAGCGTGGTGGACACCAGGATCGCGGAGTCCGTCGCACCGCCGCGCACGGCGCCGATCCAGCCGAGCGTCACGCCGATGACGGCGACCACCAGCAGGGCCATCGCGACCAGTAGCAGCGTCGCGGGCAGCCGGTCGGCGAGCAGCTTCGACACGTCGGTGCGGTAGGTGATCGAGCGCCCGAAGTCGCCCTGGAGCACCTGGCCGAGCCAGCGGAAGTACCGCACGAGGAACGGGTCGTCGAGGTGGTACTGCTCGTTGATCGCCTCCAGCGCGGCCGGTGAGGCCGACCGGCCCGACAGGAGGAAGCTCGCCGGGCTGCCCGGCGCCAGGTACATCGCGCCGAAGACGACGAAGGACGCGCCGAGCAGGGTGACGGCCATCTCCAGCAGCCGCCGGGCGGCGAACCTCAGGAAGGCCGCCACACCGGGGAGTTTCGCCGTGCTGGTGGAGCTCGCCGAGCGGGAGGGGTTCGCCGAGCTGGAGGGGTGCACTGAGCTGGAGGGGCTCACAGAGCGGCCCCCACGTCGGCCGCCCACGGGTAGTACATGTACGAGATCGTGGTCGGGGCGCCGGTGATCCGCTTGTTGAGGAAGACGGCGGTCGGCCACTCGGCGACCGGGATCCACAGGAGCTGCTCGGAGGCCGCCTTCTGGAGCTGCGCCTCGATCGCGGCGCGCTTGGCCGGGTCGTACTCCGCGGTGGCCTTGTCGACCAGGTCGTCGTAGGCCTTGTCGCCGTAGCCGGCGAAGTTCTGGTACGCGCCGGTCTTGAAGGTGGCGAGCAGGTCGAGCGGGTCGGTGATCGAGTCGTAGTACGTCTCGGGGAACATGTCGATGCCCTCGCGGGCCTTGGCGTCGGTGAACAGCGCGGTGAAGGCGTTCGGGGCGATCGTCTTCAGCTGGATGTTCAGCCCGATCCTGGCGCCGGCCGCCTGGACGGCGGTGGCGAGCAGGGAGACGTCCTGGCCGATCGTGCTGGTGGCCATGACGAGCGTCTTGCCGCCCGCGCCCGCCTCCTTGACGAGGGACTTGGCCTGCTCGACGTCCTGCGCGGTGGGCGTGAGCCCGTCGAAGGCCGTCTTGCGGAGGTCGTCCGGGGCGGTGGCCCACACCGCCTTGGTGGTGAGCGAGCCGGTGACGGTGCCGGAGCCGCCGAGGCCGGTGCGGACGAAGCCGCTGCGGTCGAGCGCGAGGGACAGCGCCTTGCGCACGCGGACGTCGCCGAGGGCGCCCTGCATGCTGGTGACGTTGACGTTGACGGTGCTCAGGCCCTCGCCGAAGTACAGCGTGCCGGCGCCGCTCTTCTTCAGGCGGTCGTAGCTCTCGGTCGGGATGAGGTAGCCGCCGTCGACGTCGCCGGTGAGCATCGCGTTGGTGCGCGCCGAGGGGTCGGTGAGGAAGCTGAAGACCACCTTCCCGGACTTCGCCTTGGTGCCCCAGTAGTCGTCGAAGCGCTGGAGCTCGATCGACTGGCCCTTGGCCCACGTGCCCATCCGGAACGGTCCGGTGCAGTCGAGGCTGCCCGTCGTGCCGTAGTCCTTGCCGGCCGCCTCCACGCCCGCCTTGGCCGCGACGACGCCCGCCGCCGTGGCCATGTACTGCGGGAACTGGGAGTCCGGCTGCTTGAGCTTGACCGTGACCTGGAGCGGCCCGGTCTTCGTGACGGAGTCGACGTTCTGGAACACCTGCGCCCACGCGGACGCGTTGTCCGGGTTCGTCTGGCGGCCGAGGCTGTAGACGACGTCGTCGGCGGTCATCACCGTGCCGTCATGGAAGTGCACACCGGAACGCAGGTCGTACACCCACGTGGTGGGGTCGGGGTTGGACGCCTTCTCCGCCAGGCCGGGGGCCAGGGTGAGCTGGGGCGTCCAGCGCATCAGGCTCTCGCACACGTTCGCGAGGATCGTGTTCTGCGGGTAGTCGAAGGCCTGGATGTAGTCCAGCGTGGGCGGCTCGGCGTAGGTCGCCCACGTGAAGGACTGGATCTCGCCCTTGGCCGGCGGGGTGGAGGCGGACAGCTGGAAGCCCGCCTGGTCGGAGCTTCCACCGCGGGGCGGGCCGGAGCACGCAGCGACGAGGGCCGCGGCCGAGAGGAGGGCGGTGGTCGCGAGGGTGAGCCGGCCGCGCGGGCTGGCGCCGGCTGGTCTCGCGGGTGTGGTGGTCATGAGGGTTGTACGTCCGTTCGGTCCGGGGAGAGGGATACGGTCCGTTGGGTCCGGGCAGGGCACGCGCTTTCCGGATGTACCGGTCAAACCCGGGCGGCCGGGACCTGCTGCGTGATGCAGTGGATGCCGCCGCCGCCCCACGCGATCACGCGCGACCGGACGCCGACGACCTTGCGGCCCGGGTGCGCTGCGGCGAGGACGGCGAGGGCGCCCTCGTCCTCGGGGTGCCCGGCGACGGGCACGACGACGGCGCCGTTGGCCAGGTAGTAGTTCAGGTAGCCGACCTCGACCTCCCGGCCGTCGACCTCGACGAACGCGGCCTGCGGGACGTCGACGATCTCGAACGGCCGGCCCTGCGCGTCGGTCGAGTGCTCCAGCACGGCGCGGTTGGCGCGCATCCGGGCGTAGTCGGGGTGCTCCGGGTCGGCCGGGAGCTGCACGACGACCCGGCCGGGGGCGGCGAACGCGCACACGCCGTCCACGTGCCCGTCGGTCTCGGTGTCCAGCAGGCCGCCGTACGGCAGCCAGATCACCTTGGTGACGCCGAGGCGCGCCTTCAGCTCCGCCTCGATCTCCTCGCGGCTCAGGCCGGGGTTGCGGTTGGGGTGCAGCAGGCACTGCTCGGTGGTGATGAGCGTGCCCTCGCCGTCGACGGTGATCGCGCCGCCTTCGAGGATCATCTCGGAGCGGAACGCGGGGACGCCGAGGTGGTCCAGCAGCAGGCCGCTGATCCGGTCGTCCGCGTCCCAGGGGTGGTGCTTGCGGCCCCACGCGTTGAAGCGGAAGTCCACACCGGCACGGCGGCCCTCGGCGTCGAGGACGAAGATCGGGGCGGAGTCGCGGAACCACGAGTCGTCCATGGGCAGTTCGACGACGGTGACGCCCTCGCCGCACATCGCGCGCGCCTCGTCGCCGTGGCCGGGCGGCGCCGCCATCGTCACCGGCTCGAACTGCGCGATGGTGCGGGCGACTTCGGCGTACTCGTGCTTCACCTCGGCGAGCGTGTCGCCCCAGAGGTCGGGCCGCACGGGCCAGGCCATCAGGCAGCCCTCGTGCTCGGTCCACTCGGCGGGCATTCGGTACGTCACGGGGAACCTCGTTGTCCTGGTCGGGATGGTGCCGGGTTGTATGTGCGGTGTGCTGTCGTGCGGTGTGCTGTTGTGCTCAGTGCTGTTGTGCTGTTCGTGCTGTGTGCTGTCGTCGCTGGGTGCGTGGGGGCCCTGGCGGCCCGCCTCCGTGGGGTCGTGGACGGGCCGCCAGGGGGTCTCAGACGGCCGGCGGCCGGGTGGGCTGCGACTGGGTGGCGCAGTAGATCCCGCCGCCGCCGCGCGCGATGGCGTCGATGTTCAGCTGGACGACATCGCGGCTGGGGAACGCGGCCTGGAGGATCGTGTAGGCGGCCGCGTCGGCGTAGTAGTCGCCGAACTGGGGCACGAACACGGCCCCGTTGGCGGTGTAGAAGTTGGTGTAGCTGGAGAGGAAGTCCTTCCCGGTGCCACGGATCAAGTTGCGGTCCGGGCCCGGGAGTTCGGTGACGGTCAGCGCGCGGCCCCGAGCGTCGGTGGCGCTCTGCAGCACCTGCTTGGCCTGCTCGTAGACGTCGATCCAGAGCCGGTCCGTCCCCGGTCCCGGCTTGTCGAGGATCACCTGGCCGGGCGCGGTGAAGCGGGCCAGGCAGTCGACGTGGTCGTCGGTGATGTCCTGGCCGGCCAGGCCGGCGAGCCAGATCACCTTGTCCAGTCCGAGCGAGGACTTGAGGGCCTGTTCGACCTGGTCCTGGCTCATGCCGGGGTTGCGGTTGGGGTTGACCAGCGAGCTGACGGTGGCCAGCAGGGTGCCCTCGCCGTCCGTCTCCAGCGCGCCACCCTCGCCGACGAAGGGCGCGCCGACGCGGTCGACGCCGTACTCGGCGAGGAGGGCCGAGGCGACGGCCGCGTCCTCCGTCCAGCGCTGGTAGTAGGACGTGCCGGTCTTGCCCCAGCCGTTGAAATTGGTGTCGACACCGGCGACGGCCCCGGGTGCGACGACGAAGGTGGGGCCGAAGTCGCGGATCCAGAGGTCGTCGTTGGCGATCTCGACGACGGTGATGCCGTAGTAGGCGCCGCGCCCGAGCCAGTACCGCGCGTCGGCGGCCTGTCCGGGACGGGCGACGACCACGACCGGTTCGTAGCGGGATATCGCGTAGGCGACGCGGGCGATGGCGTCGCGGACGGCCGAGAGCCGGTGTCCCCAGATCGACGACAGGGCCGGCCAGGCCATGAACGTGCGGTCGTGCCGGTCGGTCTCCGCGGGGATCCGCAGCCTGAGGGTGGCGGCCGCGGTGCCGTCGGGGGCGGTACTGGTACCGGGGGTGGTGGTCCCGGGGTCCGCGTCGGCCGCGTGGGCCGTCGCCGGGAGGGCCGCGCCGAGCGCGACGAGGGGCAGGGCAGCCGCGCCGAACCGGAGCAGCCGGCGTCTCGAGGGCGTGGGGATGGTCATGCAGCACTCCCTGGGAGAGGTGGGAGGTGTGGGGGTTGCCCCGCATCCTCCACTGCACTGAAAATTCAGTCAACCCTCTGCGCACACTTGGAGCAGGGATCCTGAATAAACGATCAGGATTTTCGACACGCGAGGGCGGAAGGCGGGTAGAGTCACCACTCATGTCGGACCGCCGGACTGGGATACTCGAAGCCGCCACCCGCGTCATCGCCCGGCGCGGCGTACGCGGACTGCGCATGGGCGAGCTGGCCGCCGAGGCCGGCGTGTCCACCTCGCTGATCTACTACCACTTCACCGACCGCGCCGGTGTCCTCCAGCAGACCCTGGAGTTCATCAGCGACCGCGCCGACCGCTACACCGCGGGCGACACCGGCGGCCCGGACGGACCGCCCCGCGCCGCGGACCCCCGCACCGACCTGGAGCAGGTGCTCCTCCTGGAGCTCCAGGACACCGTCGACGTGCGGGAGAACAGCACCGCCTGGGGCGAACTGCGGGCCACCGCGGTCTTCGAACCGGACCTCCGCCACGAGCTGGCGCGCAGCACCCACAGCTGGGTGCACGACGTCGCCGAACTCCTCGCCCGCGCCGACCCGCTGGGCACCGCCCCGGCCCACGCGGCCGCCGCCGAGCGGCTCACGGCCCTCGTCGAGGGGCTGAGCGTGCGCTGGCTGAGCGGCTCGCTGCCGCTCGAACAGGCACGACGGCTGCTGCGCGGGGCCGTCGAGGCGGAGCTGGAGCACCACTAGGCACCTGCGGGTCTTTGGCCGGACCCGGATTCGGCCGATCCTGATGGAGCCTCTAAACTCTGCGGCGCCGACCCGCGCTGTCCTTGCCGTCGTCGGGCCGTAGTCCGCCCCGTCCGCCGAGAGAGGCAGCCCGCATGTCCGCTGACCGATCCCCCTTCGCCCTGCCGCCGGTCTTCCAGGGACTGACCGACGACGACCCGCGCGAGGTCGGCGGCTACCGGCTGTACGCCCGCCTCGGCGCCGGCGGCATGGGCCGGGTCTACCTCGCGTACACCCCGGGCGGGCGGCCGGTGGCACTCAAGGTGGTCCGGCCCGAGCTGGCCGAGGACCCGGAGTTCCGGGCCCGGTTCGCCCAGGAGGTCGCCAGCGCGCAGCGCATCCACGGGCTCTTCACCGCGCAGGTCGTCGACGCGGGCGTCGAGGCCATCACCCCGTGGCTGGCCACGACGTACGTGCCGGGCCCCTCGCTCCAGCAGGTGGTGCAGCGCTTCGGCCCGCTCCCGGAACGGACCGTCCTGCTGCTCGTGGCCGGCATCGCCGAGGCGCTCCAGGCGATCCACGCCAGCGGCGTCGTGCACCGCGACCTCAAGCCGGGCAACGTCCTGATCGCCCCCGACGGCCCCCGGGTGATCGACTTCGGCATCGCCCGCGCGGCCGACGCCGGCGCCCTCACCGGCACCGGACTGCGCATCGGCTCGCCCGCCTACATGGCCCCCGAACAGGCCATGGGCCTCACCGCGACGCCGGCCACCGACGTCCACGCCCTCGGCGCCCTCGCCGTCCACGTCGCCGGCGGCGCCCCGCCCTTCGGCGACGGGCCCGACCTCGCCGCGCTGTACCGGACGGTCCACGAGGAGCCCGAGCTCGGCCACGTCCCGCCCGGCCTGCGCGAGCTGCTCCGGCACTGCCTCGCCAAGCGCCCGGAGGACCGTCCGACCACCGCCGAGGTGATCGCCGCCGCCCGCACCCACCCCGCCGTGGGCGGGCACCTCACCTTCGGCGAGGACTGGCTGCCGCACCCGGTCGCCGGGCAGATCACCCGCCACGCCGACCTGCCGCGGGTGCCCGCGGAGGCGCCGACCACCGTGGTGCCGCGCCTGGGCGTGCACGCGGCCGAGACGGTCCAGGGCCCGATGCCGACCCCGACGGCCGTCGCGAT
>NZ_JBFBDY010000268.1:0-8745 GCF_040683475.1 Kitasatospora sp. NPDC093558
GGCCCCCGTCCACAGCCTGTGGACGGGGGCCGGTTCTTTGAGCGGCGGAACGTGGTCCGGGATCCGGGGGACCGCCCCCGGAAAGCACTACGGGCCACGGCGCCGACACGGGACCCTCAACCCATGCGGCACCGCAGCCCGGAGCTGTCGTCGGGCGCCGGAGTCGACCGAGGACTGTGCGGGGTCCTCGCTCGGTGGCGTCCGACCGAGGAGCGGCCGCGCGCGGTCAGGGCAGTTGCGCGGTGGGCCTCTCCTTGGTGCCCTTCCATTGTGGACTAGACCAATCTCGGTTGTCCAGGCCGGTCGGCAAATTGGTCTAAACAACTCGGGAGGGCCGGCCGGGTCCACTCCGCGGTCCGCCGCGCCCCCGCCCGACCGGCGGCGATACCCTCGCCATGTGCCCTCGTTGAACGAACTCGTCCGCCGCCACACCACCCTGACCGGGGCCGACGTGGAATGGCTCCACCACCTGGTCTCGGAGTGGCAGCTGCTGTCGGACCTCTCCTTCGCCGACCTCGTGCTGTGGATCCCCACCTGGGACGGCATCCGGTACGTCTCGGTCGCCCAGATGCGGCCCAACACCGGTCCGACCTCCTACCAGGACGACATGGTCGGCCACCTCGTCCCGCGCGGGCGCCGCCCGCTGCTCGACGCCGCCTTCGACGAGGGCCGGATCGTGCGCGAGGGCGACCCGGAGTGGCGCGAGGAGGTGCCCGTCCGGGTCGAGTCCATCCCGGTGCGGCGCGAGGGCAAGGTGCTCGGCGTCATCGCCCGCAACACCAACCTGCTGACCGTCCGCACCCCCAGCCGGCTGGAGCTCACCTACCTGCAGAGCGCCTCCGACCTCGCCCAGATGATCGCCGCCGGCAGCTTCCCGTTCCCGGGCGTCGAGCAGGTCGACATGGACGCCGCCCCGCGCGTCGGCGACGGCCTGATCCGCCTCGACGCGGACGGCATCGTCACCTATGCGAGCCCCAACGCGCTCTCCGCCTACCACCGCCTCGGCCTCACCACCGACCTGGTCGGCAGCCACCTCGGCCGCGCCACCGCCGAGCTCGTCCCGCCGTCGCGCGCGGCCGTCCACGAGGCGCTGGTGAAACTGGCGAGCGGCTGGGCGCCGCGGCAGACCGAGATCGAGGCGCAGGGGGGAGTGGTGACCCTGCGGGCGATCCCGCTCAAGCCCAAGGGCACGCTTACCGGTTCGCTCGTGCTCTGCCGGGACGTCACCGAACTGCGGCGCCGCGACCGCGAGCTGATGACCAAGGACGCCACCATCCGGGAGATCCACCACCGGGTGAAGAACAACCTGCAGACCGTCGCGGCCCTGCTGCGGCTGCAGTCCCGCCGGATGGAGTCGGAGGCCGGCCGGGCCGCGCTGGACGAGGCGGTGCGCCGGGTCGGCTCGATCGCGATCGTGCACGAGACGCTCTCCCAGGCGCTCGACGAGCAGGTCGCCTTCGACGAGATCGCCGACCGGGTGCTCGCGATGGTGATGGAGCTGTCCCAGGACGGCCGGGTGGAGACGCGCCGCAGCGGCAGCTTCGGCATCCTGTCCGCCGAGGTGGCCACCCCGCTGTCGATGGTGCTGACCGAACTGCTGCAGAACGCGCTGGAGCACGCCTTCGGCCCGACCGCCTCCGGCCACCTGGAGGTGAGCGCGCTGCGCGGACGGGCGCCGGCCACCGGCATGGGCTGGTCGGACAGCTGGAACGGCGGCGCCCGGCCGGAGGAGTACCTGCTGATCACCGTGCAGGACGACGGCCGGGGCATGCCCGAGGGCTTCGACCCGCAGACGGCCGGCAACCTCGGCCTGCAGATCGTGCGCACCCTCGCCACCGGCGAGCTGGGCGGCACCTTCGACATGGTGGCCGGTCCGAACGGCGGCACCAAGGTGATCCTGGAGATCCCGGTGCGTTGATGCGTTGCGGTGCGCGACGGGGCGCGCGTCCGGCGGGAGCGCCGGGTGCGCACTCCACGCGCCGCCTTCGCCGGGTACCAGGTGCCCGGCAACCGGGCGCAGAAACAGAAACGAGGCCCTGTCGACCGGGGGGGGTGGGTCGACAGGGCCTCTCAACCCGTTCCGGCCGTCGGGGGGAGTCGGCCGGAACGGGGGCTCTGGGTAGTGCGACACCGCGTCGGTGCGTTGCACACGGTGAGCGCCTCAGCTCCACAATATTGCTCTAAGTGAACAGTATCAAGTGGCTGGACGGACCGGTGTCGCGGGACTTTGCCGGGCAAGGTCCTTTGTGCGGAAGGCTTCACCAGGAACTGCAGGGAAGCCTTTGATCATGTGTTGATCGGTACAGCGGTCACTGCTGGTACTACGGCGTGTGATCAGGTGTGCGATCAGGCGGTGCGGGCGCGGTTGCGGGCGGCACGGCGCTTCATCGCGCGACGCTCGTCCTCGCTCATGCCGCCCCAGACGCCGGCGTCCTGGCCGGTCTCAAGAGCCCACTGCAGGCACTGCTCCATGACCGGACAGCGGCGGCACACGGCCTTGGCTTCCTCGATCTGCAGCAGAGCAGGACCGGTGTTCCCGATCGGGAAGAACAGCTCCGGGTCCTCTTCGCGGCAGACAGCGCGGTGGCGCCAGTCCATGGTCGTCCAACTCCTCCTGCCGACGGGGGTGGCCCGGATCGGCATAATCGATGGCTTGTGAATGTGAACGCTTTCACGAATCCCGCAACAGCAAAAGAGACCAAAGGCCCGCCGGGCCCGGGTGGTCTGTGCTGGGGAGGGATTCGGCGATTCGAGGGACACTCCGCGGTCGGCTTCCGTCAGGTGCTGAGGTTGCCGTCGCTGCGATGTGTCCCGATCGCCATGTAGAGGTTCGCAAACCTCGGGCTCGGATACAACCCCCTTCGGGGAGGAATTTTTGATTCTTCGGTGTCGCCTAGCTCACAGCCAGTACTTCTATGGAGTGAAGGGGGCTTGTGCGTTCGAGAAGAAGGGCGAACCCCACTTCCGGTCACACAATCACACGCAGTGCCCGCCGTACGCCTGTGAAACTGACGCGACTCCTGTCTCCAAGATGGTCCCCGTCGACCTGGAACGGCACTGGTTCCTCTGAAACCAAGGTGAAGTGTCTGACGTCGTGATAGGAGACGACGTGCTTGCCGGACGGGCCGGCCGACGGTGCGCCGTCGCTCGAAGGCGCGTACGACCGCAGGATCTGACGGACCGTTCGAGCCGTGCCGAACGCCGTCATCCGGGTGATGCCGAAGACGTCGAGATCCGTGTCGAAGGAGGCCAGCGGGGAGGGGTAGACCGGGCGGTTGCCCAGGAACGTCCACGGCGAGGTGTTGCTGACTATCGCCAGCACCAGGCCGGGAACGGCCTCGTGGCCCGGCAGGCGAAGGGCCACCGGGCCGGAACGGCGCTGCTCACGCTGGGTGACGTAGTGCCGGATCGCCTGGCCGATGTAGAGGGCGTGGGTGGACTTGCGCCCGGCCCTGCGCTGCTCCTCGACCCGGCCGACCACACCGGCGTCGAAGCCGAGGCCGGCGGTGAAGGTGAACCAGCGGTCCGGCAGCCCGTCGGTCATCGCCTTGCCCAGGCCGATCGGGCGCTCGCGCCCGTGGTCCAGCGCGTTCAGCAGGGCCCCGGTGGCCTCCACCGGGTCGTTGGGCAGGCCCAGGGCGCGGGCGAACACGTTGGTCGAACCGCCCGGCACCACGGCCAGTCGCGGGACCTTCTCGCCCGGGCCGTGCGACAGCAGCCCGTTCACCACCTCGTTGACGGTCCCGTCGCCGCCCAGCGCCACCACCAGGTCGACCGTGCCGTCCTCCGCGGCCTCGCGGGCCAGGTCGCGCGCGTGGCCGCGGTAGGCCGTCTCGGCCACCTCCAGCTTGAGGTCGCTGCGCAGGGCGTGGATCAGCACGTCCCTGGTGCGGCCACTGGTGGTGGTGGCCTTTTGGTTCACGACCAGGAGAGCGCGCATGGGGAAAGCCTACGGGTCGGTACGGGCCGACCGGCGGCTACCCTGCTGGAGTGACCGCAGAATCCTCCGCCCCCGTCCCTCCGGCGCCCGCTCCCGCGGCCGGCCGCGCCCGCCCGGTCGCCCTGACCGTCGGCGCCGCCATCACCGCCGTGGAGGGCGCCGCGCTGGCCGTCGTCGGCGTCTCGGACATGGTGTCCGCGCTGTCCGGCCAGGCCAAGCAGCTCGCCCTGAACGAGTTCGGCGGCGCGGTCATCGTGCTGCTCGGCGTGCTGCCGGTGCTGGCGGCCAGGGCGCTGCTCAAGGGGCGCCGCTGGGGCCGCAGCCCGGCGGTGCTGACCAACTCGATCTGCCTGCCGGTCGCCTACTACATGCTGAAGAGCGGCGGCGCGATGATCGGCGTCGGCGTGCTGGTCGGCCTGCTCGGGCTGGTGGGCATCGGCGCCCTGCTGAACCCGAAGTCGACGGCGGTCCTGTACGCCGAGCACGAGGGCTGAGCGCGCAGGACCGCCGGACGGACGTGCTGCACCACTGACGGCCGCTCGCCGAGCGGCCGTCAGTTCTACTCCTCCACCAGGAGCTTCTCCCGCAGCTGGGCCAGCGTCCTGGCCAGCAGCCGGGACACGTGCATCTGCGAGATCCCCACCTCGGCGGCGATCTGCGACTGGGTCATGTTCCGGAAGAACCGCAGCACCAGGATCTTCTGCTCCCGGGGCGGCAGTTGGGCGAGCAGCGGCTTGAGCGACTCGCGGTACTCGACGCCCTCCAGCGCCTCGTCGGTGGCGCCCAGGGTGTCCGCCACGGCCGGCGACTCGTCGTCGCTGTCCGGGACGTCCAGGGACAGCGTGGAGTACGCGTTGGCGGACTCCAGGCCCTCCAGGACGTCCTCCTCCGAGATGCCCAGGTGCTCGGCCAGCTCGTGCACCGTGGGGGAGCGGCCGTGCCGCTGGGAGAGCTCGCTGGTCGCCGTGGTGAGCGACAGCCGCAGCTCCTGGAGCCGGCGCGGCACCCGGACCGCCCAGCCCTTGTCGCGGAAGTGGCGCTTGATCTCGCCGACGATGGTCGGCGTCGCGTAGGTCGAGAACTCGACCCCGCGCTCGTGGTCGAAGCGGTCCACCGACTTGATCAGCCCGATGGTGGCGACCTGGGTCAGGTCGTCCAGCGGCTCGCCGCGGTTGCGGAAGCGCCGGGCCAGGTGCTCGACCAGCGGGATGTGCATGCGCACCAGCTGGTTGCGCAGCTCGACGCGCTCCGGGGAGCCCTCGGGCAGCGCGGACAGCCGCACGAAGAGCGCCCGGGCGGCCTCGCGGTCGGGCGCGCCGGTGCGGTGCGAGCCCTGGGCGGGCACGGCGCCGTGCAGGTCCGCGGCCCCGTCCGCCGGGTCCGGCGGGGTCGGGGAGGCGGGCGTCGGCTCAGACGTCGGCTCGGTCGGCTGGCTCATCCGGTGGGCGTCCTTCGGGTGCGCTTCGTCGTTGGCGGCGAGGCCGGGAACGCTCGCCTGGGTCGGTACGGCAGGTCCCGCCGTCGCGAGGCCGGTACGGTCCAGATCACTCACGGCCATTCCCCCGTTCCGTTCCGGGAGCACCGGGGCCCTCGGCCCCGGATTCGTCTCTGTGGTCGTACCGCGTGGTGGGCGGTACCGGGCGCCGCCGGGCCGGCCCCCGGGTCGGGGTACCGGCCGGACGGCCCTTTGCGCGGTGGTCGCCGGCGGCGCTGCCGGCGGGGCCGGCTAGTGGGCGGCCGATCCGCCGCGCTTCTTGTGCAGGCTGATCGAGACGGTGTTGTCCTCGCCCACGGACGAGTCCACCTCGCCGGCCAGGGCGGAGAGGACGGTCCAGGCGAAGGTGTCCCGTTCGGGCGCCTTGCCGTCGGTGGTCGGTGCGGCGACGGTCACCTTCAGCGAGTCGCCGACCAGGCGGAACTCGCAGGACAGGACGGAACCGGGCACCGCCTGCTGGAGCAGGATGGCGCAGGCCTCGTCCACCGCGATCCGCAGGTCCTCGATCTCGTCCAGCGTGAAGTCGAGCCGGGCGGCCAGCCCGGCCGTCGCGGTGCGCAACACGGAGAGGTAGGCCCCCGCCGCGGGCAGCCGGACCTCCACGAAGTCCTGAACTCCGAGATCGCTGTCGATCTGGGACACCCTTGCCTCCTGGGTGACGCGCTGTGCTTGCTTGGTACCTCTGGTGGTACCCCTGTTCGCACCCCGTTTGTACCCCCTTTGGGGGGTCTGCCGCGATGCCGGTGCGGGAGTTACTCATGGTAAGGCATCGCGACGCAGGGTGGCAGGGGTTCGGGGCAGCTGATCAGCGCATTCTCAGCGCTTTCTCAGCGGCTCTTCTCATCGGCTGGCGGCGGCCGCGAGGGCGTCGCCGGTGAGCCGGTAGACGGTCCACTCGTCCATCGGCACCGCGCCGAGCGCCTTGTAGAACTCGATCGAGGGCTCGTTCCAGTCGAGCACCGACCACTCCATCCGCGAGTAGCCGCGTTCCACCGCGATCCGCGCCAGCTCCAGCAGCAGCGCCTTGCCGTGGCCGCCGCCGCGGGCCTCCGGGCGGACGTACAGGTCCTCCAGGTAGATCCCGTGGGTGCCGCGCCAGGTGGAGAAGTTGAGGAACCAGACCGCGAAGCCGACCGGCTCGCCGCTGGTGTCGTCCTCGGCGATCAGGCCGAACAGCGCCGGTGCGGCGCCGAACAGCGCGTCGTGCAGCTGTTCGTCGGTGGCCACCGCCTCGTGCGGGGCCTTCTCGTACTCCGCCAGCTCGCGGATCATGGCGCGGATGACGGGGACGTCGGTGGGGACGGCGGTGCGGATCATGCGGCCGAGCCTACTGGCCGGGACCGGTCTCGTCCCAGGCCTGGACGGAGGTCTGGTCGACGATCCGCCCGTCGCGCAGGTCGGCCATGGACGTCATCAGCACCCGCACCCCGTCGGGGTAGCGGCAGGACTCCATGAAGGCGACGTGGTCGCCCTGGACGACCACCTGCTCCAGTGTGTGGGTCATCTCGCGGCCGTAGACGTCGCTCAGCATGGCCCCGATCTCGTCCCGCCCGTGCATCACCAGGGGGTGGCTGGGCTGGGTCCGGTGGTCGACGACGCGCAGTTCGGCGTCGTCGGCGTACAGCGCGAGCAGGATCCCGGCGTCGCTGCGTTCGATGCCCTCGCGCAGCGCGCGGGAGTCGAAGGCGGACGGCGCCGCCGTGGTGGTCATGATGTCGCTCCTCCGGTCGGGGTCCGTCGGTTCGTACTCCGAGCGTACGCCCGGCCGCAGGGGCCGGATCCGGGCCGCTCAGCCGTTCTGGCCGCTGTCCTGGCCCCCGTTCCGGCCGCCGCGCAGGTACGCCGCGAGCGCGGTGATCGCGGCCGGGTTGCGCGGGCTCTCGACGAGGTCGGCGTAGTCCAGGACGAAGATCCGGTCGTTCTTCACCGCGGAGACGCCGGCCAGCGGCGGGAAGGACTTCAGGAACGCCCGCTTGGCGTCCGCGGTGGTGTCGCCGTAGTCATTGACGACGATCACCTCGGGGTCGCGCCGGACGACCTCCTCCCACCCGCTGGTGACCCAGGAGTCGGCGACGTCGCCCATCACGTTGCGCCCGCCGGCCTTCGTGATGATCTCGTCGGCCGCGGCGAACTTCCCGGCGGTGTACGGCTTGTCCTGCCCGCTGTCGTACAGGAACACGGACGGCCGGCGCTCGGGCTGCGGGACGGCGGCGACCTGCGCCTTGAAGTCGGCGATCAGCCGGTCGGAGCGGTCCTTGACGTCGAAGATCTCGCCCAGGTTGGCCAGGTCGGTGTAGAGCGCGTCCAGCGGGGACATCACGCCGCGCTCGGCGCCCTTGCCGCTGCGGCAGGACTCGGTGAGGACGTACGCATCGACGCCGACGGCCTTGAGCGCCTGCGGGGTGAAGCCGCGGCCCTCGTCGTAGCCGTAGTGCCAGCCCGCGAGGACGAGGTCGGCCTTGGCGTCGAGGACGATCTCCTTGGTGATCTGCTTCCTGGAGAGCCACGCGGTCCGCTGGTACCCGTCCTTCCAGGCGACCTGGTCGATCCGGCCCTTGTCGTCGGGCATCACGTAGCCGGCCATCCGGTCGGCGAGGCCGAGCGAGAGCATCAGCTCGGTGATGCCGACGTCGTTGGTGACCGTGCGGGCGGGCTTCTGCGGGAAGGTGATCCTGCTGCCGCAGTTGTCGACGGTCACCGGGTAGTGGGCGGACGCGGCGGTGGCCCCGCCGCCCGGTGCGATCTCGGCGCCGCAGGCGGTGAGTCCCAGGGCGAGCAGAGCGGTGGCGGCAACGGCCTTGGTGCGCAAGGGGGTTCCTCGGGGGTCGATGGGACGTCGGTAGGGAGCAGCCGTCAGAGCCGGTCGAAGAGCAGTTGGGTGGCCCCGGTCGCGGGGTGCCGGACGGCGGTGGCCCGGACGCCGAACACCTCGGCCAGCAGCCCGGGTTCGAGCACCTCGGCGGGCGGTCCCGAGGCGACGATCCGGCCGGCCCGCAGGACGTACAGCAGGTCGCAGTGCCCGGCCGCCAGGTTGAGGTCGTGCAGCGCGGTGAGCACCGTGGGCCCGGCCGCGCGGACGAGCGCCAGGACCTCCAGCTGGTGGGCGATGTCGAGGTGGTTGGTCGGCTCGTCCAGCACCAGCAGGCGCGGCTCCTGGACGAGCGCGCGGGCGATCAGCACGCGCTGCTTCTCGCCGCCGGACAGGCTCAGGAAGCCGCGTTCGGCGAGGTGCCCGGCGCCGACCTCGCGCAGCGCCGCCGCGCAGCGCGCGGGGTCGCCCAAGGCCGGGCCGCCGAAGCCCCGCCGGTGC
>NZ_JBFBDY010000269.1:0-8705 GCF_040683475.1 Kitasatospora sp. NPDC093558
CCGCCTGCGAGGCCGTCCTCGGCCCGCGCCGGACGGTCGCCGTGCTCGGCCCCGGCGGCGTCGGCGGGCTGCTCGCCGCGCTGCTGGCGCGCGCCGGGCACCGGGTGATCTGCCTGGCGGGGGAGACGACCGCCGAGACGCTGCGCCGGGACGGGATCCGGGTGCGCAGCGCCCGGTTCGGCGAGTTCACGGCGCCCGTCGAGGCGGACACCGAGCTGCGCGAGCCCGTCGACCTGTGCCTGGTGACCGTCAAGCACACCCACCTCGCCGCCGCGCTGGAGCGGGTCCCGCCCGCGCTCGTCGCGGACGGCCTGGTGGTGCCGCTGCTGAACGGCATCGAGCACCCGGCGGAGCTGCGCGGACGGTTCGGGGCCGAGCGGGTCGTCGGGGCCGTCGTCCGGGTCGAGTCGGCCCGGGTGGCGCCGGGGGTGATCGAGCACGGCAGCCCGTTCACCGAGATCGACCTCGCCGGCCCGGCCGACCGGCTCACCGCACTTGCCGGACTGCTGGACGGCGCGGGCGTGCGCACCCGCGTGAGCGAGGACGAACCGGCCGTGCTGTGGGCCAAGTTCGCGTTCCTCGCCCCGTTCGCGCTGCTCACCACGCGGTACGGGGTCCCGATCGGCCGGGTCAGGACCGAGCACCGCGCCGAGCTGGAGGCGCTGGTGGCGGAGGCCGTCGTCGTCGCCCGCGCCTGCGGCGCCCCGGCGGACCCGGCGCGCTCGCTGGCCCTCTACGACGCGTTCCCGCCCACCGCGAAGTCCTCCATGCAGCGCGACGCCGAGGCAGGCCACCCGCTGGAGCTGGACGCCATCGGCGGAGCCCTCCTCCGCGCGGCCGCCCGCCATGGCGTGCCCGTCCCACTCGCCACCCGCCTGGTCGGCGAGCTGGGCTGAGCCGCCCCGGCGCGGCGCGTTCGCCGGAAACGCGGTCGTCGCCGCGGCGCCGCGGTCCACCGCCGTGCGCGGGCCGGGCAGCCCGCCACGCGACGAGGATCAGCGGACGACGTCGAAGACGTTCTTCTGTACGCCGTTGGCGTAGGCCTCGTGCTCGACGAGCTTCAGCTTCTGGGCGTCCTTGTCCGTGCCGCTGAACAGGCGCTTGCCCGCGCCGAGCAGGAGCGGGAAGACGAGAAGGTGGTAACGGTCGATGAGGCCGGCGTCCGAAAGGCTCTGGTTCAGGGTGGCGCTGCCGTGGACGATGATCGGGCCGCCCTCGGTCTCCTTCAGCGCGGCGACGTCGTCGAGCGAGCGCAGGATCGTGGTCGGGCCCCAGTTCGAGACCAGGTCGTCCTCGGTGAGGGTGGTGGAGACGACGAACTTCGGCATCTCCTTGTAGTCGGCGAAGTCCGTCATGTCCGGCCACACCGGGCTGAACGCCTCGTAGCTGGTCCGGCCCAGCAGCATCGCGGTGGCCTCCTGCTGCTCCCGGCCCTTGATCTCGAACGCCTCGGGGAGGAAGTCGATGTCCTTGAAGGTCCAACCGGAGTTCCGGTAGCCGGGCTCGCCGCCCGGGGCCTCCACGACGCCGTCCAGGGAGATGAAAGCGGTGCTGATCAACGTACGCATCCGGGGTTCCTCGGTGTCTCGTGTTCGGTTCTCGGCACATTCGATCGGTGCGCGCCGCGCTCGCAGTCGCGGTCGAGGCGCACCAGCCGTGATCTATGACTATGGATCACGGCGAAACTCATCGCTCGTTCGTGTTCTTCATCGGACCCCCAGGTCGGGTCTGAACCGGCACTGACAGTACGCCAGTGTTAGACGACTGTGCAAGACGCTTGTTCAAACCCGGTTCGGGCGGTAGCTTCGGCGAGCCGCCTACGGCCCATCTGTTGAGCCGGCGGCTTACTCGACCGTGGATGTCGTGCTGTAGCGCGCACTTGATCACGGTTCGGTTCACAGTGGGGCGCCGCGGCCATGGGGGTGGCGTGCGTCAGAGAGAAGGGGGAAGCGTGATGTCGAAGTCGCGAGAATCGCTGGCCGCGTTCGTCGAGGCGACGGCCAGGGAGTACGGCCTGCCGGGAGTCGCCGTCGGGGTGTGGGCCGGCGGGCAGGAGGTCTACGCCTGCCACGGTGTGACGAGCGTCGACAACCCGCTGCCCGTCGACGAGCGGACGCTGTTCGTGCTGGGCTCGGTCTCCAAGACGTACACAGCGACCGTGCTGATGCGCCTGGTCGCCGAGGGGCGCGTCGAACTGGACGCGCCGGTGCGCCGCTACGTCCCCGAGCTGGTGCTTCCGGACGAGCGGGCCGCTGCCGGGATCACCGTGCTCAACCTGCTCAACCACACCGCCGGGCTGGACTGGCGGATGAACGTCGACACCGGTGAGGGGGACGACGCCCTGGCCGCGTACGTGGCGAGGATGTCCGAGTCGCAGCCGATCGCTCCGCCCGGCGCCCGGGCCTCCTACAGCCAGATGGCGTTCAACCTGGCCGGACGGATCATCGAGAAGGTGACCGGCCTGACCTACGAACAGGCCGTCACCTCGCTCCTGTTCGAGCCGCTCGGACTGTCGGACACCTCCTTCGCGGTCAACGAGGTCATGACCCGGCGCTTCGCCGTCGGACACACCGTCGGCGAGGACGGCACGCCCGCCGTCGCGCGGAAGTGGAAGGACACCCGCGCCAACAACCCCGGCGGGGGCGGCGCGTCCTCGGTGGCGGACCTGCTCCGCTGGGCCCGCTTCCACCTCGGTGACGGCCGGGCCCGGGACGGCGCCGAGGTCCTGCCCGCCGAGGCCCTGCGGCGCATGCGGCAGCAGACCGTCGAACTGCACGGCAGTACGCTCGGCGATGCCTTCGGCATCTGCTGGTTCCTGCGCGACGTGGACGGCGTGCGCACCGTCGGCCACGGCGGCTCCACCAACGGCCAGTTCGCCGAACTCCTCATCGTGCCCGAACGCGACTTCGCCGTCGTCGCCCTGTCCAACGCCGGCCCCGACGGCGGCCTCGCCTTCAACCGGGCCGCCCTCCGCTGGGCGCTCGAACACCACCTGGGGGTCGTCGAGCGGGACCCGGAGCCGCTCCCCTTCGACGAGACCCGGGCCCGGGAGGCCGCCGGGACGTACGAGAACGACGTGATGGCGCTCACCATCGCCGTCGACGGTGCCGGGCTGACGATCGCCTGCACCATCAAGCCGGAGATCCGCGCGGCGGCCGACACCGAACTGCCCGCGGACCTGCCCCCGGCCGATCTCGGCCTGCTGCCCGGCGACGGAGACGAGTACATCGTTACCAGCGGCGGCCTCACGGGTCAGCGCGGCTTCTTCACCCGCGACGACACCGGCACGATCACCGGAGCCGACCTCGCCGGCCGCCTCTTCACCCGGGCCCCGGCAGACCGGTAACCCGATCGCGGCAACGTCGCACCGGCCGATCAGGCCACACGGAGGGCCGGACGACGGTCAGCCGCCGGGCCGAACCCGGCCGGCGCTGGTTGCGCGTTCGAATCCCGTGTCCTCCGCCATGGCCAGGAAGCAGGAAGCAGGAAGCAGGAAGGCAGTCGAAGGCCCGGGCCGCTCGCGGCGGTCCGGGCCGTCGTCATGTCGTGGTCCCGGTTGTGGCCCGGCCGCCGGTCCGGCCGGTTCTCACCGGGCAGCGGGGCGCACCGACGGCTTCACGGAGTCGGCGTGACGGTGAGCAGGCCGGTGGCGCGGTCCGCGGTGAGCACGCCGAGGATGTAGCCGTCCTCGTCGACGACGGGCCAGACCGTCAGGTGCTTGACCCGCATCGCGATCGCGGCCAGCGCCAGGCCCATGGTCGGCCAGGCGAACGGGCCGCGCTGGTGCGCGGTGGCGCTGATCGTGGTCCGCTCGGTGTGCCGGGAGGGGGCCAGGAACGGACGGAGTCCGGCGCGGGTGACCAGCCCCTCGCACCGGCCGTCGTGGTCGCGGACGAGCAGGTACTCGATGTCGGCGCCGCGGAAGATGTCGTTGGCCTGGTCGACGGTGTTGTCGTCGGCTATCTGGTAGTCGTACGAGTCCATGGCGTCGGCGACCGTGAGGCCGCGGCGTGCCGGCTGCGGGGAGTGAGTGGTCACGGTGCTCACCGTTCCCGTCTCCGGCTGCCTGCCGGGCCGTCCTTCACCCAGAACGAAGCCGGAACGGGTACCGGGATGCGGGATGCCCTGGATGTCTACGACCCTACTCCGGTGGCGGGCGGTTCGGGGAACCGCTGCGGACCAGCGCGGGAGACAACCGACGGCATTCCGTACTCGGGTCTCAGCGCCGACGCCGGGTAGTGCCTGCCGTCAGGCCCGCCCTGCCCGGCCCGTGCGGACGGCGCCCGCGCTCGCGGCCATCACCAGGACGATCGCCGCGCACTGGCCGGCGGACAGGGTTTGGTGCAGGACCAGGAATCCGGCCAGGGCGCCGACCGCCGGGGCGAGGCTCATCAGGACCGCGAAGGTCGCCGCCGGCAGGCGCCGCAGGGCGAGTACCTCCAGGGCGTACGGGAGTCCGGAGGAGAGCAGCGCCACGGCCAGGCCGAGCGCCAGCACCCCGGGGTCGAGCAGGGCGGTGCCCGCGGCGGCGATCCCCAGCGGCAGGCTCATCAGCGCCGCCACGGCCATCGCGACCACGAGCCCGTCCAGGCGTGGGAAGCGGGCCCCGGAGCGGGAGTTGAGGACGATGTACGCCGCCCACAGCGCGCCGGCGGCGAGCGCGAACCCGGCCCCGGCGAGGTCGAGCCGCTCGAAGCCGTCGCGGCCGAGCAGGAAGACGCCCGCGAGCGCGAGCGCCGCCCACACCAGGCTCACCGCCCGGCGGGCGGCGACCACCGACAGCACGAGCGGGCCGAGCACCTCCAGCGTCACGGCGGGGCCCAGCGGGATCCGGTCGATCGCCTGGTAGAAGAGGATGTTCATGCCGCCGAGCGCCACACCGAAGGCCCCGGCGACGGCCCAGTCCCCGCGACCGTGGCCGCGTAGCCGGGGCCGGCAGACGGCCAGGAGCAGCACGGCCGCGATCGTCACGCGCAGCGCGACCGTCCCGAACGGCCCGACGCGCGGGAACAGCAGCGCCGCGACGGCCGAGCCGAACTGCACCGACAGGGTGCCGCCCAGCACCAGCCCGACCCCGCCGAGGCCGCCGCCGGTCCGGCTCGCCGAGTTGCTCGCTGTCGCCGGGGTGCCCGGTGTCGCCGGGATGCTCGGTATGGCCGCGGTGGCCGGCATCGCCGCGGTGGCAGGTATGGCCGCGGTGGCCGCCGTCCGGGACATCCCGGACATCGTGTTCGTCATGCCCCCCACCGTAGGGACTCGTTCGTGCGCCGGGAAATGCCGATCGTCGAGCCGTTATGCTTCCGAAGCATGACCATCGAGCTGCGCCACCTGCGGGCCTTCCTCGCCATCGTCGAGGAGGGCACGATCACCCGCGCCGCCGCCCGCCTCCACACCGGGCAGCCCGCACTCTCCCGGACCCTGCGCCAGCTGGAGGACCACCTCGGCGTCCGCCTGATCGACCGCTCCACCCACCACCTGGAGCTCACCGCCGCCGGCCGCACCTTCCGCGACCGCGCCACCGCCGCCCTCGCCGCCGTCGACAGCGCCCTCGACCCCGGCACGCTCGCCTCCCCGCCACTGCGCCTCGGCCACCCCTGGGCCGCCCTCGGCGACCACACCATCCCGCTGCTGCGCCGCTGGGACGACGAGCACCCCGACGTGCCGCTCGAACTGCGCCGCATCGACGACCGCACGGCCGGGCTCACCCAGGGCCGGGTCGACGTCGCCCTGCTGCGCGGCGAGGTCACGGCGCCCGGCCTGGTCACCGAGCTGCTGCTGGACGAGGAGCGGGTGGCCGTGGTGCCGGCCGCGAGCGGGCTCGCCGACCGCGAGGTCCTCACCCTCGCGGACCTCGCCGCCTGGCCGGTCGCGCTGAACACGGTCGCGGGCACCACGACCCTCGACCTGTGGCCCGCCGGCCACCGCCCCACCGCGACGATCGAGGTCGCCAACACCGACGAGTGGCTGACCGCCATCGCCGCCGGCCGGGCCGTCGGCATCTCGACGGCCGCCACGCCCCGGCTGCACAAGCACCCCGCGATCGCCTACCGCCCGCTCGCCGACGCCCCGCCCGTCCCGCTGTTCCTGGCCTGGCGCCGGGGCATCCCCTCGCACCCGGCCATCGCGGACCTGGTCCGGCTGGCCCGCGCGGTGGTCACGGGGAACTGACGCGTACCGGTGGTCCAGCGAGCGGGCGCCCGATCGTCGGTGTTTCGCCCGGAACCTGTCGAGGCACATGACAACTCGCTAGCATCACGGACCGTAACCACCCGGGAACCGCGAAGGTGTCCCGGCGACGGAGGGGGAAGCGGCATGCGATACGCGGACGGACCGCGGACGTACTGCGAGGTGCACATCAAGGCCACGGTCGAGGAGGTCTGGTCGCTGGTCACCGACATCGCCCTGCCCGCCCGGCTTAGCCCCGAACTGCGGGGCGTCGCCTGGCTCGACGGGGCGCAGGGGCCTGCGGTCGGGGCCCGCTTCGAGGGCCACAACGAGAACGAGCGGCTGGGCAACTGGCGGACGGTCTCCCACGTGACGGAACTGACCGACCGGGAGGTGTTCGCCTGGACCGTCACCGACGCGGACGGCCGCTTCGGCCGCCCCTCGACGGACCCGGCGGCCTCGCTCGCCTCCTGGCGCTACGAGCTCACGCCGGAGGACGGCGGCACCCGGCTGCGCCACTCGGTGCTGATCGGCCCCGGTCGCAACGGCGTGACGGCCGCCATCGACCGCTGGCCGGACCGCGAGGAACAGATCATCGAGGTCCGCCTCGGCGAACTGCGCACCGGCATGACGGCCACCCTGGACGGCATCAAGACCCTGGCGGAGCAGGGGAGTTAGGGGCCGAACACTTCAGAGAAGCCAGGTACCGGCCGAAGGACCGCGCGCAGCACGGAAGTCAGGCGCCACCCTTGGAAGACCGCACCGCACTCCTCGACGCCGTCCGCGCGTCCGCCGCCCGGTTCGCCGCCTCCGTCTCGGCCCTGACCGAGACGGAGGCCCGACCGGCCCGGTCGCGTCCGCCCCCGGCCACGTGCTGCTCGCCTGGCTCGCCGGCCGCGGCCCGGCACCGGACGCCGCGCTGCCGGCCCCGCCGCCGTGGCCGCAGCCGCCGGCGCCGGGGTGGGGGTGAGCCTTCGATCCGCCCGGCAGCGCTGACATTTGTCACGGCCCATCGGTGTACCAGCACACTGCCCCGCGAGGGGTGCCCCCGGCCAGCATGAATGCCATGACCTCCACCGAACCGAACCACCCCGAGACCCTCCGGGCCTTCCGCACGATCCGCCGCCTCCTGGGCGCCTACCTCGGGCTCAGCCTCGTCACGATGGCCGCGATCGTCGCGCTCGCCGGCCACCCCGACCTCGTCAACGTCGCCGTCTGGATCCGCGGCAGCGCCGTCGCGGCCAGCTCGGTGATCACGCTCGTCCTGGCCGTCAAGGCGGCCGGGGGCTCCACCGGGGCGTTCCGCCGGCTGCGGATCATCTCGACCGCGATGCTCGTCGCGGTCGTCGTGATCATCGCCATGCCGGGCACGTTCCCGTTCTGGATGAAGGCCGAGCAAGCCCTGTGCGGCGCCCTGCTGCTGGGGGTGGCCGTGATCCTCAACGGCCGCCACCTGCGTACGCTCTTCGCGGCCGCCCCGTCGAATTGAGCTCGGGCCGGCGAGCTGAGACCCGACGGAAGGCAGGCGCACCCGTGACCGACGAAGGACCGGACTCCGGATCGTCCGGATCGCACCGCTGGGCGTTCGGCTGGCGCCGCGTCATGCTGGCCACCGGGATGCTCGTCTACCCGGCCCTCACCGTCCTCAGCGTTTCCCACACCGTCACCGGGTCGCAGGCCGTCGCCGGGTACGCGGTCGTCGCGGCCTTCACCGTCTGCTACGCGGCCGGCGGCTTCGCGTACGCCCGCGGCCGGCGGCGCCAGGCCGAGCTCCTGACGGCCGGGCAGGCGGCGCTGTTCGTCGCTGCCATGCCCTTCGCCCACGCCGACGCGTTCTTCCTCGGCACCGGCGTGGTGGCGTTCGTCGCCGTGCTGTTCCCCGCCCGGGCCACCGCGGCCGTGGCGGTCGGCACGGTCGGCGCCCTCGTCCTGCCGTGGGCCGTCCGTCCCTGGCACAGTGGGCCCGGCTGGTTCCAGGCAATCGCCCTGCTCTTCAGCTCGCTCACCGTGCGCGGGTTCTCCGAGATCGCCACCACCAACCAGGAACTCGTCGCGGCTCGCGCGGAGGTGGCGCGCCTCGCCTCGGAGGCCGAGCGCAACCGGATCGCCCGGGACCTCCACGACCTGCTCGGGCACTCGCTCACCGCGATCACCGTCAAGTCCCGCCTGGCGCAGCGCCTCGCCGTCAAGGACGTCGCCCTGGCCGTCGAGGAGATGGCCGCCGTGGAGGACCTCTCCCGGCAGGCACTCGCCGACGTGCGGGCGGCCGTCTCCGGCTACCGCGAGGTGACCCTGGCCGCCGAACTCGCCAAGGGTCGCGAGCTGTTGCGCGCCGCCGGGGTGGTCGCCGACCTGCCGGGCGCCACCGATGCGGTGGCGCCGGCGCACCGGGAACTGTTCGGCTGGGTCGTCCGGGAGGGCCTGACCAACGTCGTCCGGCACGCCCGCGCGGACCGCTGCGCGGTGCTGCTCACCGGCACCTCGGTGGAGATCCGCGACGACGGGCCCGGCGCGGGCGCGGGCGCGGCTCCCGGCGCGGG
>NZ_JBFBDY010000270.1:0-8674 GCF_040683475.1 Kitasatospora sp. NPDC093558
GCCTTCAACTGCCTTGCTAGGCAAAGGCGGAGGATACGAGATTCGAACTCGTGAGGGGTTGCCCCCAACACGCTTTCCAAGCGTGCGCCCTAGGCCTCTAGGCGAATCCTCCGTGGGAGAGCTTAGTACATGTTTTGGGGTGGTCGCGACCAGCTATCCCGAGGTGGGGACGTGGGGGTGGCCTGTGGATCGTCGGGGGCGGGATCCGGTACTGTTGGGGGCAGCCCCTCGTGTGGCGTTATCTCTCTGAACCCCCCCAGGGCCGGAAGGCAGCAAGGGTAGGAGGGCTCTGGCGGGTGCACGGGGGGTCTTTGCGTTCCCGGGGGCCGCAGCGGGGCTGCGGGTGGGACGAGGGGTGCCGCGTTTGTCGGTCCGTCCCGATATCGTCGGGGGTGTGTCCCTAGCCCTGTACCGCCGCTACCGCCCCGAGACCTTCGCGGAGGTCATCGGGCAGGAGCACGTGACCGCTCCGCTCCAGCAGGCCCTGCGCAACAACAGGGTCAACCACGCGTACCTGTTCAGCGGGCCGCGCGGCTGTGGGAAGACGACGAGCGCGCGCATCCTGGCCCGCTGTCTGAACTGTGAGCAGGGCCCGACGCCGACGCCGTGCGGCGAGTGCCAGTCCTGCCGCGACCTGGCCACCGGCGGGCCCGGTTCGATCGACGTGATCGAGATCGACGCGGCGTCGCACGGTGGTGTGGACGACGCGCGCGAGCTGCGCGAGCGGGCGTTCTTCGCGCCGGTGCACAGCCGGTACAAGATCTTCATCCTGGACGAGGCGCACATGGTGACCTCGGCCGGGTTCAACGCGCTGCTCAAGGTGGTGGAGGAGCCGCCGGAGCACCTCAAGTTCATCTTCGCGACCACCGAGCCGGAGAAGGTCATCGGGACGATCCGGTCCCGGACGCACCACTACCCGTTCCGGCTGGTCCCGCCCGGCACGCTGCGCGACTACCTGGCGGAGGTCTGCGGGCGGGAGGGCATCCAGGTCGAGGACTCGGTGTTCCCGCTCGTGGTCCGGGCCGGCGCCGGTTCCGTGCGCGACTCGATGTCGGTGATGGACCAGCTGCTGGCCGGCGCCGCCGAGGGCGGCGTGACGTACCAGATGGCGACCGCGCTGCTCGGGTACACGGACTCGGCGCTGCTGGACGAGGTCGTGGACGCCTTCGCCGCGCAGGACGGTGCGACGGTGTTCCAGGTCATCGACCGGGTGGTCGAGGGCGGGCACGACCCGCGCCGGTTCGTCACGGACCTGCTGGAGCGCCTGCGCGACCTCGTGATCCTCGCCACCGTGCCGGAGGCGGGCGAGAAGGGGCTGATCGACGCCCCGGCCGACCGCATCGCCGTGATGCAGGCCCAGGCCGACGGCTTCGGGGCGGCCGAGCTCAGCCGCGCCGCGGACCTCGTCAACACCGGGCTGACCGAGATGCGCGGGAACGCGGCCCCCCGGCTCCAGCTGGAGCTGATCTGCGCCCGCGTGATGCTGCCGGGCGCGTACAGCGACGAGCTGTCCTTGCAGGCGCGGCTGGACAAGCTGGAGCGACGTGCCGCGGCGGGTGGCTTCGCCGCGCCGATGGCGGCGCCCGGGATGGCTGCTCCTGGGATGACGGCACCCGGGATGGCCGCTCCTGCGATGGCCGCTCCTGTGAACGCGGCCCCTGAGATGGCTGCACCGGTGATGGCCCCGCCCGCCGTGGACGTCCCGGCCCCGGCTCCCGTCCAGGCAGCCCCCGCCGCCCCTCCGGCCCCCGCCGGGCCCGCGCCGGGTGCGTGGCCGATCCCGCGCAGCTTCCCGCCCGCGGGCGGAGCCCCCTCGGCCCCCGCCCCGGCCGCTCCCGTGGCGGCGCAGCCCGAGCCCCAGCCCCAGGCGGCCCCGCCCGCCCCGGCACCGGCCCCCGCGCCTGCCGCAGTCGCGCAGCCTCCGGCAGCCCAGCCATCCGGCGCCGCCCAGCAGGGTGCCGCGCAAGTCCGGCAGCTGTGGCCGCAGATCCTCGAGGCGGTGAAGAACCGCCGCCGCTTCACCTGGATTCTGCTCAGCCAGAACGGCCAGGTGGCCGGCTTCGACGGCAGTGTGCTCCAGGTGTCGTTCGTCAACGCGGGCGCCCGCGACAGCTTCGTCAGCAGCAACAGCGACGACGTCCTGCGCCAGGCGCTCGGCGACGCGCTCGGCGTGGACTGGCGGATCGAGTGCATCGTCGACCCCTCCGGTGGAGCCGGCGGGGGAGCCGGTGGCGGTACCGGTGGAGGCTTCGGCGGCGGAGCCCCCGCTGCGGGCGCGACCACGAGCGGCTGGGGCGCCCCGGCGCGTCCGGCCGCGGCCGCGCCCCCGGTGCAGCCCGCCGCCCCGGCGCCGGCACCCGTTCGGCCGCAGCCCCAGGCCCAGCAGCAGGCCCCGGCCCCGGTCGCCCCCGTCCAGGCGGCGTCCGTCCAGAGCCCGCCGCCCGCCGCCGCGCCCCCGGCGCCGTACGTGGCTCCGCACGTCGCTCCGGAGGACGACATCCCGGAGGAGGACGACCCGGACCTCAACGAGGAGGCCTTCTCCGGCCAGGACCTGATCATCCGCGAACTGGGTGCCACGGTCCTGGAGGAGATCCACCACCGCGGCAACTGAGCAGCACGTAGGCTCGGCGGTGACGATGCGGTCGGCGACGCCGTACGACCCGCGCACGATCCCGTGCACGAGCCCGTGGACGGGTGCGACAGCAAGGAGTGAGCCGTGTTCCCCGGTGGTGGCCAGCCCAACATGCAGCAGCTGCTGAAGCAGGCGCAGAAGATGCAGCAGGACCTCGCCAAGGCGCAGCAGGAGCTGGCCGAGGCGAAGGTGAACGGTACGGCCGGCGGCGGTCTGGTCGAGGCCACGGTGACGGGTGCGGGTGAGCTGGTGGCGCTGACCATCGCCCCGGCCGCCGTCGACCCGGAGGACACCGAGACCCTGGCCGACCTGGTCCTGGCGGCGGTCCGGGACGCGAACCAGGCCGCGCAGAAGATGCAGGCCGAGCGCATGGGCCCGCTGACCCAGGGCCTGGGCGGCGGCATGCCCGGTCTGCCGTTCTAGTCGGTACCGGAGGTACCGGAACGGATCCCGGACCGGCCGGTCACTGCTGGAATCCGGCCGGTAGGTCCATGTGATTTATGTGGGAGTCGGGCGTCGGGCGGTGTGTCCGGCGCCCGATTCGTTGGATGATGGCACCGGAGCACCACCGACCGGGGCGCCACTCACCGCGCACCACCGGCCGGAGCACCACCGACCGCACTACCGGCCGGAGCACCGCCGGCCGGAGCACCACCGACCATCCGAGGGAAGGCGCGACGTTGTACGAGGGCGTGGTTCAGGACCTGATCGACGAACTGGGCAGGCTGCCCGGCGTCGGGCCCAAGAGCGCGCAGCGGATCGCCTTCCACGTCCTGCAGGCCGACCCGGTGGACGTCCGCCGCCTCGCGCACGCGCTGCTGGAGGTCAAGGACAAGGTCCGCTTCTGCGTGGTCTGCGGCAACGTCGCGGAGGCCGAGCAGTGCCGGGTCTGTCTGGACCCGCGCCGCGACCTGGCCGTCATCTGCGTGGTGGAGGAGTCCAAGGACGTCGTCGCCATCGAGCGCACCCGCGAGTTCCGCGGCCGCTACCACGTGCTGGGCGGCGCGATCAGCCCCATCGAGGGCGTCGGCCCGGACGACCTGCGGATCCGCGAGCTGCTGTCGCGCCTCGCGGACGGCACGGTCACCGAGCTGATCCTGGCCACCGACCCCAACCTGGAGGGGGAGGCGACCGCCACCTATCTGGCCCGGCTGTGCAAGCCGATGGGCCTGAAGGTGACCCGTCTGGCGAGCGGTCTGCCCGTCGGCGGGGATCTGGAGTACGCGGACGAGGTCACCCTCGGCCGCGCCTTCGAAGGGAGACGACTGCTCGATGTCTGACCGGACGATCAACCAGCAGCCCCACGCCCCCCACCAGCCGTCCCACGGCGAGGCGCACGGACAGGCGCACGGACAGCCGCAGGGGGACCCGCAGAGCCGCACCCCGCACACCCACGCGCACGGTTCGGAGCCGGACGACTTCGCCGTGCAGATCGCGGACTCGGTGGAGAGCTTCGTGCTCGCCGTCACCGAGGTCGCCAAGGGCGACGAGCCGGGCAGCGCCGTCTCCCTGCTCCTCCTGGAGGTCTCGCAGCTGCTGCTGGCCGGCGGCCGGCTCGGCGCGATCGAGGACGTCGTCCCGGACGACCGCTTCGAGCCCGACACGGGGCCGGAGCCGGACGGCGAGCAGCTGCGCGAGCGGCTGGCCGCGCTGCTCGCGCCGATCGACGTCTACCACGAGGTCTTCGACCCGTACGGTCCGCCGGAGAAGCCGAACGCGTTCCGGATCTCGGACGACCTGGCCGGCGTGGTCGGCGAGCTCCAGCACGGGCTGACGCACTACCGCGAGGGCCGGGTCAGCGAGGCGCTGTGGTGGTGGCAGTTCTCGTACCTCTCCAACTGGGGCACGACCTGCTCGGCGGTGCTGCGGGCGCTGCAGTCGCTGATCGCCCACGTCCGGCTGGACAGTCCGATCGGCGCGGTGCCGGACGGCGCCGACACGGACGACGACGGGCTCACCGACGAGCAGTTGGAGCAGCAGGCCGGGGACCTGATGGCGGCCGAGCTGGGGCTCGGGCACTAGGAGCGCGGATCCGGGAGGGGGCCGGGGCTGCCCGGCCCGCCCACCGGACCCGCCCGGCCCGCCGGATTGTGACGAAGGCCTCACCGCCCGGCCCCGGAAAGAAATCCGGCCGTGCCGTCGTCCGTTCGTCCGCCGATTCTTCGGGGCCGCGCCGGATACCCCGAAGACCTGCCGGTGCCCCGTCCGCACCACCGCCCACGTGCTGAAACGCCCGTCTCATCATATGGATGGCGCCGGTCGCGGCACCCCTGCTCGGTAGACTGGCGCGGACCGCAGATCCCCCTTCCCCGGGGGTGCGGGGGCCCATCCGCCCCCGGAAACGACACAAGTCGAGGAGCGCACGTGGGCCTTGTCGTGCAGAAGTACGGCGGCTCATCCGTTGCGGATGCCGAGGGCATCAAGCGCGTGGCCCGTCGAATCGTTGACGCCAAGAAGGCCGGCCATGAGGTCGTCGTCGTGGTGTCCGCGATGGGCGACACGACGGACGAGCTCATCGAACTCGCGGAGCAGGTGTCACCTCTCCCCGCCGGCCGCGAGTTCGACATGCTGCTGACCGCTGGAGAGCGCATCTCCATGGCCCTGCTGGCCATGGCGATCAAATCCCTGGGGCACGAGGCCCAGTCCTTCACGGGCAGCCAGGCCGGTGTCATCACGGACTCCGTCCACAACAAGGCGCGCATCATCGACGTGACGCCGGGCCGCATCCGCACCGCCCTAGACGAGGGCAACATCGCGATCGTGGCCGGCTTCCAGGGCGTCTCGCAGTCCAGCAAGGACATCACCACGCTGGGCCGGGGCGGTTCGGACACCACCGCGGTCGCGCTCGCCGCCGCGCTCAAGGCCGAGGTCTGCGAGATCTACACCGACGTGGACGGCGTGTTCACCGCCGACCCGCGCGTCGTGAAGAAGGCCCGCAAGATCGACTGGATCGCGTACGAGGACATGCTGGAGCTGGCCTCGTCCGGCTCCAAGGTGCTGCTCGACCGCTGCGTGGAGTACGCCCGGCGCTACAACATCCCGATTCACGTACGCTCGTCCTTCTCGGGTCTCCCCGGGACGATCGTCAGCAACGACAACCCGAACAAGCCCGAAGGGGGCGAGATGGAGCAGGCCATCATCTCCGGAGTCGCCCACGACACTTCCGAGGCCAAGGTCACGGTCGTCGGCGTGCCCGACAAGCCGGGCGAGGCCGCGCGCATCTTCCGCGCCATCGCCGACGCCGAGGTCAACATCGACATGGTGGTGCAGAACGTCTCCGCCGCGTCGACCGGGCTGACCGACATCTCCTTCACCCTCCCCAAGACCGAGGGCCAGAAGGCCATCGACGCGCTCGGCCGGGTCAAGGAGGGCATCGGCTTCGAGTCGCTGCGCTACGACGACGCGATCGGCAAGATCTCCCTGGTCGGCGCCGGCATGCGCTCCAACCCGGGCGTCACCGCGACCTTCTTCGAGGCGCTGTCCGCCGCCGGCGTCAACATCGAGCTGATCTCCACCTCGGAGATCCGCATCTCGGTCGTGACCCGCGCCGACGACGTGCCGGAGGCCGTCCGCGCCGTGCACAGCGCCTTCGGGCTGGACAGCGACACCGACGAGGCCGTCGTCTACGGAGGCACCGGGCGATGACCCGGGAGCCGAGCGGGAGCACCGGGCGATGACCCGGCGGCCGAACCTCGCCGTCGTCGGCGCCACCGGCGCGGTCGGCGAGGTGCTGCTCGGCCTGCTCTCGCTCCGTCAGGACGTCTGGGGCGAGGTCCGACTCGTCGCCTCCCCGCGCTCGGCCGGCCGCACGCCGGTCGTGCGCGGGGAGTCCGTCGAGGTCCTCGCGCTGACGGAGGAGGCCTTCGACGGGATCGACGTGGCGGTGTTCGCCGTGCCCGACGAGATCTCCGCCCGCTGGGCGCCGATCGCCGCCGCCAAGGGCGTCGTCGTGGTCGACGACTCCGCCGCGTTCCGCATCGCCGACGACGTCCCGCTGGTCGTCCCCGAGGTGAACGCCGCCGCGCTGCGGATCCGTCCGCGCGGCATCGTCTCCAGCCCTGCCAGCACCACCCTCGCGATGATCGCCGCCATCGGGGCGCTGCACGCCGAGTACGGGCTCGCCGAACTCGTCGTCGCCTCCTACCAGGCGGCCTCCGGCGAGGGCCGGTACGGCGAGGCCGCCCTGCGCGAGCAGACCGCGCTCGTCGGCGGCCTCGACGCCGGCCGGCAGGAGATCGGCCGGCAGACCGGCGACCTGCGCGCGGTGATCGCCGACCACGGGCCGTTCGCCGCCCCGCTCGCGCTCAACGCGGTGCCCTGGACGGGCACGCTGACGGACGGCGGCTGGTCCTCCGAGGAGGTCGGGATCCGCGACGAGTCGCGCAAGATCCTCAACCTGCCCGCCCTGCGGGTCTCCGCGACCTGCGTCCGCATCCCGGTCGTCCGCACCCACGCGCTCGCCGTCCACGCGCTGTTCGAGCGCGAGGTGACGCAGGAGCACGCGCAGGAGATCCTCAGGGGGGCGCCCGGCGTCGTCCTCTACGACGACCCTGCGGCAGGGGAGTTCCCGACCCCGAACGACGTCGTCGGGACGGACCCGGTGTGGGTCGGACGGGTGCGCCGCGCGCTCGACCAGCCCGCCGCGCTCGACCTCTTCCTGTGCGGCGACAACCTGCGCAAGGGGGCGGCGCTCAACCTGCTCCAGATCGCCGAACTCGTCGCGGGCGAACTGCGGCCGGCTTAGCCGTTCGGGGCGGGCGGCCTGATGACCGGTCCGGGTGGCCTGATGGCCGGTCCGGGCTCCGAGGACGGCTCCGGCTGTCCTGACGGTCGGTCGGGGACCGTTCCGTGTGCCCGATGTGAGGCGGGACCGTCCGATATGGGCTCGTCCTCCCCACAATCTGTCCGGAAACCCTCTCGAATTCCCTGGAGGCCACTTCGACGGATGCGGAAGAATGTCCCCTGGGCTGGGCAACCATGACAGGGGATCGAGTGTCCAACGGGCGTGGCGAACGTGATGGTGGGGGCAGGGGCGGGCATCTCGGCGAGTGCCGTGGTGACGTTCCCTCCGCGCGCCCATTGGCCTGCGAGTAGGCCGGAAGAAAGCCAGATGACCGCGGTCGCACCCGGTGCGGCGGACTCCGGCGCCGGTACCGACGCCGGCACCAGCGAGGACCTGCTCACCGAGACCTACCAGGCCCACTACCGCTCCCTGCTGCGGCTCGCCGCGCTGCTCCTCGACGACCTCTCGACCTGTGAGGACGTCGTCCAGGAGGCCTTCATCCGGGTGCACGCCGCCCGGCGCCGGGTGCGCGAACCCGAGAAGACCCTCGCCTACCTGCGGCAGACGGTCGTCAACCTGTCCCGCTCCACGCTGCGGCGGCGGATCCTCGGGCTGCGGCTGCTGCCGAAACCGATGCCTGACATGGCCAGTGCAGAAGAAGGCGCCTACGATGCGCTGGAGCGTGACCAGTTGAAAGCCGCGCTCCGTGGTCTGCAACGCCGTCAGCGGGAGGTTCTGGTGCTGCGTTACTTCGTGGACATGACGGAGGCGCAGGTCGCCGAGACCCTGGGCATCTCGCTCGGATCGGTGAAGGCGTACGGCTCGCGCGGACTCGCCGCCCTGCGCACGCAGATGGAGGCCGGCCATGGGTGACGGCGCGGGCAAGGCGGACGGCGTGTACGAGCGGGAGCCGCGCGGTGCGGGGGAGCCCGGTGTACCGGCCTCCGGCCCGGGCCTCACCCCGGACCCCACTCCCGAGCGCGCGTCGGACCTCGCCCCGGACATCACGACCAACCTCACGACCAACCTCACGACCGACCTCACGTCGGACCTCACGTCGGACCTCACCACCGACGAGCTCGCCGTCCGCGACCTGATGCACCGGGCGGTCGCCGGCATCCAGCCCGCCCCCGGCAGCCTGCCCCGCATCCGCACCGCCGTACCCCGGCGCCGGGCCGCCCGCCGCGGCGCGCTGACCGGGGCCGTCGCGCTGGCCGCCGCCGTCGCCATCGGGCTGCCCGCCCTGCACAGCGCCGACC
>NZ_JBFBDY010000271.1:0-8628 GCF_040683475.1 Kitasatospora sp. NPDC093558
GTGGCGGGGAGGACGCCGGGGCGGTCGAGGCGGTCGGTGGCCGCGGCGAGGAGGGGGCGGGCGACGGCCGGATCGTCGGCGATGCGTTCGCCGAGGTCGCGGATGCGTTCGGGGTCGGGCAGGCGGACGAGGTTGGTGCCGGTCTCGTGCAGGCGGACGGCCTGTTCGACGAGCCGCACCAGGTGACGGGCGTGCTTGGCGGCCCGGCGACGCGCGGTGGCGTCGGCGGTGTCGCGGGTCAGCAGCTTGCGGAACTGCTGGTCCGCGTAGCCGAGGTAGGCCTTCCGGACGGCCGACGCGCTGAGGAACGAGCCGCGGATACCGATGAGTTCGTCGCCGAGCGGGGTGCGCGTCTCGTACAGGTCGTCGGGCAGCCAGACGAGTTCGGACGCGGTGGGGTTGCAGGAGAGCGCGAGGCGGCACCACTTGGCGGCCTCGTGCAGGGTGGCGTCCGGCCGGGTGGTCACGTGGGACTCGGCCGGGCGGTGCAGGCCGTGCAACTCCTCGGTGGGCGTGGCGAACAGGCCGAGCCGGTCGATGTCGGAGCCGGCGTGGGCGAAGCCGTACGCCGTCGAGCCGACGATGCCGGCGAGCAGGACGGTTCCGGGTGCTGCGGGCATGCGTGTTCCCTTCTCGAACAGCTCGGTCGGCCGTGGCGGCGGTGATCGCATCCTCTCCGAGCCGGGCCGCGCCGGGCGACCGATTTCCTGCTCGGGGCCGGTCCGTCGGCCGATACTGGCCTCATGGAGCACGGACCGGAGATCCCCGGCGACACGGACGCGGCGAAGCTGCGCGCCTGGTGGTCGCACCGCCAGTGGCTGGACCGCCCGCACCCCGGCGTGCCGGCCGCCGAGGTGCTCGCCGCGACCGGGTGGGCGCGGTCGGTGGGCGGCGCGGCGCCGTACCTGGGGCTGTTCGCGCGGGCCGGGCTCGGCCGGGCGGCGGTGGACGCGGCCGTGGCGCGGCTGGAGGTGCACGAGCTGCCGGCGGCGCGCGGCTGCACGTACGTCCTGCCGGCGGCCGACTTCGCGCTCGGCCTGGCCGCCGGAGCGGCCGCCCCGGCCGCCGAACTGGCGTCCGCGGAGAAGCACTTGGGGGTCGGCCGGGACGAGGTCGAGAAGCTCTGCCTGGCCATCGAGCGGGTGCTGTCGGAGGCGGAGCCGCTGGACCCGACGTCGATCCGGGAGGCGGTCGGCGACGCCGTCCGGCCGCTCGGCGAGGCGGGGAAGAAGCGCGGCGTCTCGACGACGCTGCCGCTCGCGCTCGGGCTGATGCAGTCGCGTGGACGGATCCGCCGGGTGGCCGTCAACGGCCGTCTGGACCAGCAGCGTTACGGGTACGTGGGCTGGGACCAGCCGGTCGCCGGGGGCACCGTCGACCTCGCCCGGCGCTACTTCTCGTGGGCCGCCCCGGCCACGCTGCGGCACTTCCGCTGGTTCTCCGGCTTCAGCGCGGCCACCGCCCGCCGGGCCGTCACCGAGGCCGGGCTGGTCCCGCTCGCGCCCGGCTCGGAGTTCCTCATGCCACCCGAACTGCTCGACGAGTACGCCGAGTTCAGGATCCCCGCCAAGCCGCACTACACCCTGCTCGCGGGCATCGACGGCATCCACCTCCTGCACCGCGACCTGGCCCGGCTGCTCGACCCCGCCGACGCCGCACGCCCGCTGCCCGCCGGCCGGGCCGGACGGTCGTTCGGCGGCGAGGCCGACCCGCAGACCCACGTGGTGCTCGACCGGGGCCGGATCGTCGGGCTGTGGGAGTACGACACCGAGCGCGCGGAGATCGTCCACCTGCCCTTCGTGCCGCCGGACGACGCGCTGCGCGAGGCGGTGGCCCGCACCGAGGCGTTCGTCCGCGACGAGCTCGGCGACGCGCGCGGGTTCGGCCTCGACTCGCCCAAGAGCCGCGCGCCGAAGGTCGCGGCCCTGCGGGCGATGGCGGGCAGCGCCGGACGGACCACCGCCGAGCGCTCGACCGGGCGGACCGCCGCCGGCCGGACCACCACCGGGTAGCGTACGGACATGTCGACCACACCCCCCGAGGTCCTGCTCGTCACCGGCGCGGGCCGCGGCATCGGCGCCGCGACCGCCCTGCTCGCCGCTCGCCGCGGCCACCGCGTGTGCGTCAACTACCGGGCCGACGAAGCCTCCGCGAACGCCGTCGTGGCCGCCATCCGCGCCGAGGGCGGCACCGCCGTCGCGGTCCGGGCGGACGTCACCCGCACCGCCGAGGTGGAACGGCTGTTCGCCACCGTGGACGCCGAACTCGGGCCGCTCACCGGCCTGGTGAACAACGCGGGCACGCTGGAGCGGCAGAGCCGGCTGGAGGACCTCGACGAGGAGCGGCTGAACCGGATCTGGGCCGCCAACATCACCGGCCCGTTCCTGTGCGCGGCGCAGGCCGTCCGCCGGATGTCCACCCGGCACGGCGGGCGCGGCGGCGCCATCGTCAACGTCTCCTCGGCCGCCTCCCGGATCGGCGCGCCCAACGAGTACGTCGACTACGCGGCCGCCAAGGGCGCCGTCGACTCGATGACCCGCGGCCTCGCGCTGGAGGTCGCCGCCGAGGGCATCCGCGTCAACGCCGTCCGCCCGGGCCTGATCTACACCGACATCCACGCCCTCGGCGGCGAGCCCGGCCGGGTCGACCGCGTCGCCCCCAATCTGCCGATGCGACGCGGCGGACGGCCGGAGGAGGTCGCGGAGACGATCCTCTTCCTCCTCTCCCCCGCCGCGTCGTACATGACCGGCGCCTTCCTGGACGTCGCCGGCGGGCGCTGAGGAGCGGCCCACCGGAAGGCACCGAAAGGCCTCTTCCGGTTTCCTTCCGCCGCCACCGCCCGCACCCGTACCGTTGGTGCCATGACCGACGCCTTCGACGCCTTCATCGACATCCCCGGCGTGCGCAACTTCCGTGACGCCGGGGGCATCGGCGCCCTGCGCCGCGGCGTGCTCTACCGCTCCGGTTCCTTCCACACCCTCACCGACGAAGGCGCCCGGCGCCTCAAGGCCCTCGGCCTGCGCACCGTGATCGACCTGCGCAGCCAGTTCGAGCTGGAGGTCTGGCCCGACCTGCGGCACGGCCTCGACCACGAGACCCTCCACGTGCCGACCCTCCCCGCCGACCGCGAGGACGACGAGCACCCGTGGCCCGAGGACCAGGCCTCGCTCTACCCCTTCATGGCCCGCACCGCCGGCCCGTCGATCGCCGCGGCCATCCGCCGCCTCGCCGCCCCCGAAGCCGTCCCGGCCGTCGTCCACTGCGCCGTCGGCAAGGACCGCACCGGCCTCACCATCGCGGTCGTCCAGTCCCTCCTCGGCGCCTCCGAGGCCGACATCACCGCCGACTTCCTGCGCTCCAACGCCGGCCTCGACCTCCTCGACGGCCCCACCCCCTACGTCGACGAAACCGGCACCGAACGCGTCTCCCGCCCCATCACCGCCCCCCTCCTCGCCTCCTCCCTCACCTGGATCGAAACCCACCACGGCTCCATCCCCGCCTACCTGGCCCCCCACGGCATCACCGAAGCCGACCTCACCGCCCTCCGCACCAACCTCTCCGCCTGAGCGCTCCCTGCGCTACGACTGCCGCTCCAGGTGCCACCACTGGGTCGGGGTGTCGGTGTCCTCGTGTTGTTCCACGCCGTGGTCGGTGGTGGTCAGGGGCTTGCCGCTGATGAAGCTGGTGATGGTGTAGGTGCCGGGGGCGTCGTCGTGGTGTTCGAGGAGCCATTCCTGGGCGCCGAAGGCGTTGGCGGACCACTGTTGGATGGGGGTGCCGTCGTCGGTGGAGGCGTTGGTGACGTCGAGGCGTTTGCCGCTGTTGGCGTTCTCCAGGTGGTAGAGGGCGCCGCCGGGGTGGACGGCGGTGAGGCGCCAGAGTTGGGCGTCGGTGCCGGTGGCCGCGCCGCAGCGGACGCGGGCTCCGCTGCGGCGGCTGCCGTCGGCGACTTCGAGGAGCAGGCCGTCGGCGGCGCTGCGGATCAGGTAGAGGCCGTCCGTGATCGCGGTGTCAGTCACGGGGGAAGTCTGCCACCGGGGACCGACGGAGCTCGTGGGTGAAGGCCGCGGCGAGGACGGCGGCGGTGGCGGCGACCTGGGCGAGGGCGGACACGGCGGTGCCGAGCGGGACGGTGGCGGGCAGGAGCGCCGCGGCGGTGAGCCGGGGGAGGTTCGGGGTGAGGCCGAAGGTGCGGCGGACGGCGGTGTTGACGACGAGGTAGAGCGCGATGCCGCCGGCGAGGGCACCGGCCTGCGGGAGGGTGCCGGGGGCGCCGGGGTGGGCGACGGCGGACTTGACCCCGGCGGCGAACAGCAGGATGCCGAGCAGGAGTCCGCCGTGCCCGAGGTAGTAGACGGTGACGGCGGTCCAGTTGCGGCGCGCGGACGGGAGGGCGGCCATGTGGTGCTCGGCCCGCGCGTCGTCGTCGTGGCCGAAGTAGGCCCACCAGAGCCCGACACACACGGCGAGGCTGAGCAGCGCGACGGCGATGAGCGGCAGGCTGAGGTCCAGGCCGCCGGCGCCGACGCCGATCGCGATGACGGACTCGCCGAACGCGATGATCACGATCAGTCCGTGGCGTTCGACGAAGTGGTCGGCGCGGAGCCGGAACTCGGGCAGCCGGGCGACCCACGGGGTCACGAACTGCATCGCGAACGCGACCGTCCAGACGGCGAGTTGGACGCCGCCCGTGCAGTAGCCGCCGAACACGACCAGCGCGCCGCCCACCAGGTTGGCCCCGCCCATCCGCAGCACGGAGGGGAGCACCACGCCGGAGGCCGCGAACATGCCGGTGTGCACGGCGACGACCACCAGGTACGCCCAGCCGAACACGACGCCGCTGCCCTCGAAGGCGTGCGGCACGGACAGCGAGATCACCAGGAACCCGCCCATGGCGAGCATCAGCAGGCCGCGCCGGCCGTGGTTGCTGGGCGGCATGGCGTTGGTCAGCCAGATGAAGGCGTCGTACATCCACCAGATGACCGCCAGCATCACGAGCACCTGGGCGAGCCCGCCGACGGTGAGGTGGTGGGCCAGGCTGCCGGTGAGCTGGGTGATCGTGAAGACGAAGACGAGGTCGAGGAAGAGTTCGAGCGGGGCCACCTTGAGGGCGGGCTCCGCCTCGGTGCCGGGGACGTCTCGTATCGGATGGGGCGCAGTCACCGCGTGAGTATGCGTCACGGCCGCGCCCCGGCGCGGGGGTTTCGGTCCACCGCACCCCGGGCGCGGCCCCTTCGAAGGGGCCGCCTATGCTGCCGCGAATGGCTTCCCAGCACACCCCCACGCCCCGTCAGCAGCCCACCTTCACCGAAGCGGTGGCCGTCCTCGAAGCGGTGGTCGGAGCTGAGGACGAGGAGCGGTTCGGCCCGGCACTCGGCCTGGTCGGCAGCCTCTTCGGCCCGGCCGGCCCGGCGGAGGTGGCGGCGGCCGGGCCCCGGCTGGCCGCGCTGCTGCCGGACGCACCGCCGTTCCCGCGCTCGCACCTCGCGATGCTCGTGGGTGCGTGCGTCGAGCGGGGCGCCGATCCGTCGGCGTGCGCGGGGCCGGTGCTGGCCGGACTGCGGGGCGCGTTGACGGGCGCGCAGCGGCTGGTGGAGCGCTGGGAGGCGACGGGCGGCGGCCCGCTCCCCGATCCGGAGGAGGACGACCCGGCCAAGGCCCACGGGCGGATCGAGGACCCGGCCGTCCTGGACGCCTGGCAGGCGCACCTGGCCGTCGTCGGCTGGTGGACGCTGGAGCTGTGGCAGCGCGCCGCGTGGGCGGTGTACGTGCACGCGGCGGTGCGGGCGGAGGCGCGCGCTTCCGGCGTGACCGCCGTGCTGCTGGAGCTGATCGCCCGGTACGGCGGCGAGTCGCACGACCTCAAGGGCCTCGCGTACCTGGCCCAGGTGCTCGACGACGAGCCGCTGCTGGTGCTCGACCGCCCGACCGGCACCGGCTACCTGCTCCGCATGGACGGCCTGAGCGACACGTTCCAGCTGCACACCCTCCTCGCCGACGTGCTGATCGGCGGCGGCCACCTGCCGGGCGTCCCGCAGGACCCTGAGGTCGTGGCCCTGTGCCGCACCGCGCACCCGGACGGCCGCCGCCTGATCGCGGCCGGCGCGTTCAACCTGGTGGCGCCGGACGGCTCGTGGCTCTGGAACGAGGGCACGCCCGCCGACATCCCGCTGCTGGACGGCGTGCGCACGCTGGTGCTGGAGCCGCAGCCGTACGAGCGGACGTGGTCGGCGGGCCGGTTCATCCCGGACCTCCCGGGCGACCTGCGGCTGGAGCGCGTGCTGTCCCCGGCGGAGGCGGCCGAGCGGCTGTCCCGGACGGCGCCCGCGCAGACCGCCGCGCAGGCGTTCCGCTAGTTCCGCCAGGCAGACAAGGCAGGCAGGCCACGATCGGGCGTCCGCGCCGATGGGGCTATGGTCGGAAGCCGGAACGTGAAGCCGGAACGCAACGGGACGAGTGGAGTCGACGATGGCGAAGGTCCAGAACGTGATCGCGGACGGCGCGCCCGCCGCCCTGACCGCCGCGGGCGGCCTGCTCGGCGGCTACGGCGTGGCCCGCTGGACCGGCTGGCGCGAACTGGGCGGCGCGGTGCTGGCGGTGGCCGGCGCCGGGGCGGCCGCGCAGTGGCACCGCCGTTCGGGGGTGCGGACGGCCGCGGCGCTGACCGGGCTGTACGTGGCGGCCTTCGGCGGCTCGCACCCGCTCGCGAAGCGGATCGGCGCGTGGCCGTCGGTGTTCGCCGTCACCGGGGTGGTCGCCGCCGCCTCGACCGTCGCGACGGCGCTGTCCGGCCGCGCCGAGGCCTGACCAGCACCGAAGCCTGAGCGGCAGGCCCGAGCCCTGACCGGCCACCGCTGCCGGCAGGCTCAGCCGGTGAACCGGGCCTCGAACGCGGCCCGGTTCGCCGACACCGGCGAGCGGTCCCACACCGCGAACACGACGCGCTCGAAGGCGGCCCCGTACCGGGCGAGCGCGCCCTCGAAGGCCTCGGCGACCTCGGCCGGGTCGTTGCCGAACACGCCGCAGCCCCACGCCCCGAGCACCAGCGCGCGGACCTCGTGCCGGGCCGCCGCCGCGAGCACCCGCACGGCCCGCTCGGCGAGCACGCCGCGGACGTCGACACCGCGGACGCCGACGCCGGGCGAACGCCGGGCCAGCTGACCGGCGTTGGGCGCGGGGGAGGTCAGGAACGTGACGGGGTAGGGCCGGGCGAGGAGGTCGCCGCGGTCGCCCCGGACGACCGGCACGCCGGGCGAGACGATCACCCGGTGGCTGTACCGGAGGTCGGTGGAGGCGCGGTGCGCCTCGTAGTAGTCGGGCGCCTCCAGCAGGCAGGTGTAGAGGAGCGCGCTGCGGCAGAGGTCCTCCTCCTGGGCGCGGGCGCCGCGCAGGTAGCCGCCGCCGGGGTTGCGCGCGGACGCGAAGTTGAGCACCCCGACCGGCCCCGCGCCGGCCTCGGCCAGGCGCCGCGCGGCCTGGACGCTGCCCTCGGCCGTCACCTCGACCGCCGCGCGGTCCGGCCCAGGGCCGGGGGCGTCCGCCCGCAGGAGGGCGTCCAGCGCGGCCGGCGCGTACGACACTGTCCCGGCCCGGGCTGCCGCCAACTGCTCGCCCACCTCGACGAGTTCGCCCCCGGTCGTCCGGTAGCTCCCCCGCGCGGCGATCTCCTCGTTCACCACGGCCACACCGTGCAGTCTGCTGCTCATGCGCCCGACGCTAATGGACTTCCCTCCGCCCGCGCCACAGGTTATTCTCACTCCAAGAACAACACCTCGGGGGGAAGCGTCCAAGGGGTCCAAGGGGTCCAGGGGTTCCGGGGGGTATCGGGGGATACCGGGGATCCGGGGAAGGACGCCGGGGAAAGTTCCGGGGGGAACGCCGAAGGGCCCGCTCCACCAAGTGGAGCGGGCCCTTCGTCCGTCAGCCGGCCGTCTCGTCGACTACCGGTCAACTACCGGCCGGACGGGTTCAGTTCTTCCAGCGCGGCTTGCGGTCGTCCCGGTTGAAGCCGCCGCGGTCCTCACGGTTGAAGCCGCCGGAGCGGGCGCCACGGTCGTCGCGGTCACGGCCACCGAAGCCCGAGGACTGCGGACGGCCGCCGGAGCGGTGGTCGTCGCGGCGCGAGAACGGACGGCTGCTGCTGCCGCGCTCGTCGCGGTCCCGGCCGAAGGACGGGCGGTCGCCGAAGGAGCGGGCCGGACGGTCGCCGAAGGAACGGCTGCCGCGGTCGTCACGGTCGCGGCCGCCGAAGCCGCCACGGTCGTCACGGTTGAAGCCACCGGAACGGGCGCCGCGGTCGTCACGGTTGAAACCGCCCGAGCGACGGTCGTCACGGTCGCGGCCGCCGAAGCCGCCGCGGTCGTCACGGTTGAAGCCACCCGAGCGACGGTCGTCGCGGTCACGGCCACCGAAGCCACCGCGGTCGTCACGGTTGAAGCCGCCGGAGCGGGCGCCGCGGTCGTCACGGTCACGGTTGAAGCCACCGGAGCGGCCACCGCGGTCGTCACGGTTGAAACCGCCCGAGCGACGGTCGTCACGGTCACGGCCACCGAAGCCACCGCGGTCGTCACGGTTGAAGCCACCCGAGCGACGGTCGTCGCGGTCACGGTCGCGGTCACGGCCGAAGGC